>NZ_JCBANC010000090.1:0-17808 GCF_059760815.1 Achromobacter sp. 1012554356
CGCCCGCATGCCGGTAACTGGCATGCGGGCGCGGGGTGGCTGGCGGCGGGCTCGCCTCAGTGCATCTGCCCGTACTTTCCAGAGTTGAAGTCCTGGATCGCTTCGACGATTTCCGCTTGCGAGTTCATCACGAAGGGCCCGTAGCCAACGACCGGCTCGTCGATCGGCTCGCCGCTCAGGATCAAGAACACGGCGTCGTTGTTGGCTTCGACCGTGATGTCCTCTCCCTCTTGCGAGAACAACGCCAATTGCGCATCCCGCGCGACGGATTCGCCGTTGACCAGGACGGTGCCGCGCAGCATGACGAGCATGCTGTTGCGGCCCGCCGGAATCGGGAAGGTCGCCGTCTTACCGGCCGCCAGCTTCACGTCCCACACATCCATCGGCGTGAAGGTCCGCGCCGGGCCCGCCTGGCCGCCATAGCTGCCTGCGATCACGCGCAGCGTGCCCGCATCATCCGGCAGCGCCACGACCGGGATGTCCGCGTTGAGGATGCCCTGATAGCCGGCCGGCGCCTTCTTGTCCTTGGCGGGCAGGTTGACCCAAAGCTGCACCATTTCCAGCTTGCCGCCCGTGCGGGTGAAGGCATGGGAATGGAATTCCTCGTGCAGGATGCCGGATGCCGCCGTCATCCACTGGACGTCGCCGGGGCCGATGACGCCGCCGTTGCCGGTGGAGTCGCGGTGTTCGACTTCGCCGCTGTAGACGATGGTCACGGTTTCAAAGCCGCGATGCGGGTGCTGGCCGACGCCGCGGGGCTGGCTGGCCGGGCCGAATTCGGCGGGGCCGGCGTAGTCCAGCAGCAGGAACGGGCTGGTGTCGCGGCCCTTGTCGTTGTACGAAAACATGGAGCGCACCGGAAACCCGTCGCCCACCCAATGGGGACGGGGGCTGGCGTGCACGCCGAGGATCTTCTTCATGGTGTGGTTTCCTGTTGCGCGGCCCCTTCGGGGCCGTTCGTCATAGGCAAGAAGATAAGGGCGGAATGCCGATATCGGTAGTGCCCGTGGCTGATAAGCACTGTTCCATGCGGCGAACGATCAGCGCGGGGCCCGTTGGGCGAGGCTGCGGCAGGCGGTATCCTCCCCGGCATGGACAAGATCATGAACGAAGCAGACGCGGCGCGGCGCGATGGCGCGGTGACGGGATTCGCCCCGGTCGTGGGAAAGGGCGCGCGGGTGCTGGTGCTGGGTTCCATGCCCGGCGTGGCGTCGTTGCGGCAGGTGCAGTATTACGCGCATCCGCGCAATGCGTTCTGGCCGCTGGCGGCGCGGATATTCGGGTTCGATCCCGGCTTGGACTACGACGCGCGCTTGCGCGCGTTGCAGGCGAACGGCGTGGCGCTGTGGGATGTGCTGCAGGCGTGCGAACGGCCGGGGAGCCTGGATGCCGATATCCGCGGCGATACGCTGGTGCCGAACGATTTTGGAGCATTCCTGGCTTGCCATCCGTCGATCGTGCGCCTCTGTTTCAACGGCGCAAAGGCGGCGGCAATGTTCCGGCGGCATGTGCTGCCGACGTTGGCCGCGCCGAAGCTGGCTTTGTTCGAACTGCCGTCGACCAGCCCCGCCCACGCGGCGGCCAGTTTTGAGCAAAAGCTGGCGGCGTGGGAGCCGGCGTTGAGATTGCCGTCGGCCTGACGCAGCAGACGGCCATGGTGACCTCAGCTCCGTCCCTCAATTGACCGATATCAAGGCTCTATATAACTACAAGTGATAAGTTAATTTCCGTAACACTTAAACGTTTCGGAGTTTAACGATGCACACCCCCAACAGTCCCCCTGAAACGCCGCTTCCGGGCAAGCGCGGCTTTCTGAAAGGGCTGCTCGGCCTGGGCGCCGCCGCCTCGGTCATTCCCATCCACGCCGAGGCCGCGCCCGGCCTGAATGGCCAGCCGCCGCGCCGGCCCGGCATGGCCGGAAAGCGCTACGGCATGGTCGTCGACATGCGCAAATGCATCGGCTGCCAGTCCTGTACGGTGAGCTGTTCGCTGGAGAACGTGCCGCCCATCGGGCAGTTCCGCACCACCGTACTGCAGTACGAGGTCATGCCCGACACCGGTGGCCCCTGTTCCATGGTGATGCTGCCGCGCCTGTGCAACCACTGCGATAAGCCCCCCTGTGTGCCGGTCTGTCCGGTGCAGGCCACGTTCCAGCGCGAGGACGGCATCGTGCTGGTCGACAACGCGCGCTGCGTGGGTTGCGGCTATTGCGTGCAGGCCTGTCCGTACGACGCGCGCTTCATCAATCACGAGACCCAGACCGCGGACAAGTGCACGTTCTGCGAGCATCGGCTGGAAGCCGGGCTGCTGCCGGCGTGCGTGGAAAGCTGCGTGGGCGGCGCGCGCGTGATCGGCGACATGAACGATCCGGACAGCGCGATCTCGCAGTTGCTTGCCGAACACAAGGCCGACATCAAGGTGCTCAAGCCCGAGATGAAGACCGATCCCCACGTCTTTTACATCGGCCTGCCCGATGCGTTCGTGCACCAGGTCGACGGCCAGGCCGGCGTGCGCCTGGCGGGTGGTCACTGAGCCAAGGAAGGGGAGACTCTCATGCAAATTTCTGAATTGCTTACGCCGGTCTACGACGCCGCCTGGCTGCCTTGGGCCGTGCAGTATTTCTTTCTGATCGGCATCAGCGCGACGACCGCGCTGACCGCCGCCTTCGCGACGTTTGGGCGTGCGGATTCCGCGTCGCGCCGGCTGTTGCCGGCGGCGGTGACAGTGCTGCTGGTCAGCGCCATCGCCGCGCCGGTGTCGCTGCTGGCCGACCTGCATCAGCCCGGCCGCTTCTGGCACTTCTATGCGCACCTCACGCCGTGGTCTTGGATGTGGCTGGGGGCAGTGCTGCTGCCGGTTTTCGTGACGCTGGCGCTGCTGTTCTGCGCGGCGTGGTGGTGGGGGCGAATCGGGTGGCTGCGGGTGGTGGCGGCGGCGCTGGCGCTGTCAGCGCTGTCCATCCTGGTCTACACCGGGGCCGAGGTGATGGTGCTGCGTTCGCGGCCGTTGTGGCACACCGTGTTTCTGCCAATCAACTTTGCGCTGACTGCCTGGCTGGGCGCACTGGGCGCGATGTTCCTGGTGGGCCGCTGGCTGCCGGGCGGGCTGCGCGCGCTGCCGGTTGAAATGCTGCGCCGGCTCAGCGTGACCGCCGTGGTGATGATCGCGCTGGGGGCGGGCGCCTGGGCCTTGTTGGGCTTGCTGGGACTGGATCCGTCCTTTGATGCGGCGCTGCGGCTGTTCGCGGACTTTCCGATCTGGCGCCTGAGTCTGGCGGGCGCTGTGATCACGGCCTTCTGCATCATCGCGCTGCTGCAGCGGCCCGCGCGCACGCTGGCGGCGCCGTTGCCGTCGGCCGCATTGGCGCTGACGATGCTGGGCGCGGCGTGGATCTTCCGCTGGGTGGTCTTCATGAGCGTGCAGGGCGTGCCCAAGTACGGCGCGGGACTCTACCTGTACGACATGCCGTGGGGCAGCGACGGGCTGCTGGGCATGGTGGGCGTGCTGGGACTGTGCGTGGCGCTGATCACCGCCGTCGCCTGGGCCCTGGACATCTTCCCCGCGCGCGCACGCGCCGTGGCCGCCTGAGCGCGCGCCGACACGACAGCACATGGAAAAGAAAGCAATGGACAAGCAACACGAACACGACAATCGCCCCGACGACGACAAGCGCCGCGGCGCGGACGATGGCCCGGACCTGCCGCGCGACGAGGCGCGGCGCAAGCTGATGATGCGCGGCGGCATGGTGGCCGGCGGCATGGCGGCTTTTGCGGCGGGGTATGGCGACACGGTCGTCAAGGCGGTCAAGGGGCTGGCGCAGGGCACCGCCGGCGTGCCGACGGCGCACGCCGTGCGCGGCAACTCGCTGACGCCGGAGTTCCGTATCGACCCGCTGACCGGCGCGCTGAGCGCGCAGCCGGGCCAGATCGTCAGCCCGTCGAGCTGTCTGGGCTGCTGGACGCAATGCGGCGTGCGGCTGCGCGTGGACACGGCGGAGAACCGCATCCTGCGGGTGGCCGGCAACCCGTACCATCCGCTGGCCACGACGCGCCCCGCGGCCATGGACACGCCCGTGCGCGAGGTCTATGCGCAGTTGGGCGGCGACGGCGGGCTGGAAGGGCGCGCCACGTCGTGTGCGCGCGGCTCGGCCATGCTGGAGCAGATGGACAGTCCGTATCGCGTGTTGCAGCCGATGAAGCGCGTGGGCAAGCGCGGTGACGGCAAATGGCAGACGATCAGCTTCGAGCAATTGGTGGAGGAAGTCTGCGAAGGCGGCGACCTGTTTGGCGAAGGCCACGTGGACGGCCTGCGCGCGATCTACGACCGCGAGACGCCGCTGGACCCGGACAATCCGGAATACGGCGCGAAGGTCAACCAGTTCCTCTTTACCGACGCGTCCAACGAAGGGCGCACGCCGCTGATCCAGCGCTTTGCCGGCCAGTCGTTCGGCACCGTCAACTTCAGCAATCACGGTTCGTACTGCGGCCAGAGCTTCCGGGTGGGGGCGGGCGCGGCGCTGGGCGACCTGAAGGGCATGCCGCACGGCAAGCCGGACTGGGACAACGCCCGCTTTGGCCTGTTCATCGGCGCGGCGCCCGCGCAGGCTGGCAACCCTTTCCAGCGCCAGGCCCGCCAGTTGGCCGAGGCGCGGGTGCGGCCCGGCGAATCCGCGTTCACCTACGTGGTGGTGTCGCCTGTGCTGCCGGCCTCGTCCAGCCTGTCGGCGGGATCGGGCAATGAATGGGTGCCGGTCAATCCGGCCAGCGACCTTGCGCTGGCGATGGGGCTGATCCGCTGGATCCTGGACAACGAACGCTTCGACGCGCGCATGCTGGCGCAACCGGGTCCGAACGCCATGAAGGCAGCGGGCGAGGCGGCGTGGACCAACGCGACGCATCTGGTGGTGGCCGAACCGGGCCATCCGCGTTTGGGCGCGTTTCTGCGCGGGGCGGACATGGGCTGGGCGCGCCCGGCCGATGCGGACGAGAAATGGGAAGACGTGTATGTCGTGCGTCTGGCCGACGGCACGCTGGCGCCGCACACGACGGCGTCATCGGCCGAGCTGTTTGCCGATGACGCCATCGCCGCGCCCGGCATGGCCGATGCGCCGACTGCGCTGCGGGTGCGGACTTCGCTGACCTTGCTGCGAGAGGAGTCGCGCCGCAAGACGCTGGATGAGTACGCCGCGCTCTGCGGCGTGCCCGCGGCCAAGATCGCGTCGCTGGCCGAGCGCTTTACCAGTCACGGCAAGCGCGCCGTGGCCGATGCGCACGGCGGCACCATGAGCGGCGCGGGCTTTTACACCGCCTACGCGATCGCCATGCTGAACACGCTGGTGGGCAACTTGAACGTGGAGGGCGGACTGGTGCTGGATGCCGGGCCGTTCCCGCCCTACGGCGCGGGGCCGCGCTACAACATCGCCGGTTTTGCGAACAAGGCGTCGCCCAAGGGCGTGTCGCTGTCGCGCAACCGCTTTCCGTACGAGAAATCCAGCGAATTCAAGCGCAAGAAGGCCGCGGGCCAGCCTGCCTATCCGGCAGCCGCCCCGTGGTATCCGGCGACGGGCGGCCTCAGTTCCGAGATGCTGGCGTCGGCGCTGGCGGGCTATCCGTATCGCGCCAAGGTCTGGTTCAACCACATGAGCAATCCGGTCTACGGCATTGCCGGGTTCCGCCACGTGGCGCTGGAAGCGCTGAAGGACCCGCGCGTCCTGCCGCTGGCGGTGTCGATCAACCCCTTCATCAACGAGACCAACGCGCTGGCCGACTACATCGTGCCGGACACCGTCACGTACGAAAGCTGGGGCGTGTCGGCGCCATGGGCCGACGTGGTGGCCAAGGCATCGACGGTGCGCTGGCCCGCGGTGCAACCGCGCGTGGCGCGCACGGCCACTAGCGAGCCCGTGTGCCTGGAAACCTTCCTGATCGCGTGCGCCAAGCGCCTGGGCATGCCGGGATTCGGCGAGGGCGCCATCTCGGACAAGGACGGCGGCAAGTACGCGCTGGACACGCCCGAGGATTTCTTCTTGCGCGGCATGGCCAACATCGCGTTTGCGGCGGGACGTCCGGTGCCGGCGGCCAGCGACGACGATATGGCGCTGACGGGCGTCGACCGCTACCGCGACCTGTTGCAGAGCAAGCTCAAACCGGGCGAATGGCGGCAGGTGGCCATGCTGATGAGCCGAGGCGGGCGCTTTGACCGGATGGAAGACGCGTGGACGCAAGCGGGCGAACAGCCGCGCCGCACGCGCGTGGCCTACGCCAAACCGCTGCATGTCTGGAGCGAGGAACTTGCAGGCTTCCGCCACGCGATGACGGGCGAGCGCTACAGCGGCTGTCCCACCTGGTATCCGACGCGGCTGGCCGACGGGCGCGACATGCGGGACGAATACCCGCGGCAGGACTGGCCGTTCTTGCTGAGTTCGTTCAAGTCCAACCTGATGAGCTCGCTGTCTATTGGCGTGAACCGCCTGCGTCAGGTGCATCCGCACAATCCGGTGTCGATCAGCCGGCAGGATGGCGAACGGCTGGGCATCCGCAACGGGGACACGGTGCGCATCGTCACGCCGGGCGGGTCCGTGACGGGGCTGGCGCTGCTGCGCGACGGGGTTCAGCCGGGCGCGCTGGGCATCGAGCATGGTTACGGGCATACCGAGCTGGGGGCGCGCGCGCACATCGTGGACGGCACGCCGATGCCGCACGATCCGGCCCTGGCCGCGGGGGTCAACCTGAACGATCTGGGCTTTGGGGACGCGACGCGCGGCCAGCACGCCAACGTCTGGATCGATTGGGTGTCGGGCGCGGCGGTGCGGCAGGGCTTGCCGGCGCGGATCGAGCGGGTTTGATCCGAGGGAAAGCGGGTCAGCGCACGACGGTGTCAGCCACCAGTTCCAGCCCGTCGGCGCGAGGACCCACGTCCGTCAGCACGCCGCTCAGGTCTCCCGCCTGCGCGGCAGCGTTGCCCGAGCGGCTGATGCGGATCTCCACGCGCACCTTGCCTGCCTTGGACAGCGTGGCGTCCGGCGACATGGACGTGCTGTCGTCCAATGCGAAGGCACGCGGCAGGTCCGCGACCTGCATCTTCAGGATGGCGACGGGCATGCGGGATCCCTCCATGGGGCGCGCCAGAATGAAGACGGTGTCGTTCGGCGCGACCTGGCCGCGCAGGGCTTCAGCAATGCGGGCCTGACCGGCGATACGGGCGGGCGAGGACGGTGTGACGGCTGAAGGCGCGGACGTTGAGGCGGCCGTCGCCATGGCGCGCGCCTGCGCGATATTCGTCTGGATCTGCCGCGCCGCGTCCGAGTCTGCCGGCAGCAGCCTCTGCAACCGTTCCCAGTGCGTCAGCGCCTCGGCGGCGTCGCCGCGGCGCATGGCCATCATGCCGGCCAGCGCCAGCGCCTTGGGCTGATCCGGCTCGGCCTGCAACGCCTGCGCAACGGCCGCGACGGAGTCTCCGTCGGGCTGTCCCTGCCGCGCCGACAGCAGCGCGTCGGCCAGATCCGCCAGCACCACGGGCTGGCCGGGCACCAGCCGCAACACCTCTTGATACGCGGCAATGGCATCGTTGTAGCGGCCCAGCGTTTCGTAGGAGCGGGCCAGCATGTACCAGCCGTCGGCGTCATCGGGCGAGGCGCGCAGCCGCTGAGCCAGCGCGTTGATTGCCAGCGCCATGTCGTTGTCCGCCTCCTGTGCGTGCGGTTCGGGCGTTTGCGACATGGCGATCGTGGCCGCCGCGCGCGGATTGCCCAACTGCCCATACAACAGCACGGCGGCCACCGGGACGGCCACCGTCAGCACGCACGCCGCGGCAATGCTGGCGCGCTGGCCGCCCAACCGCGCGCGGGGATCGCGGCGCATCGCCAGGTCCTGCAGCAGATCGCGTTGCAGCTCTTCGTCGGCGCGGGCGTACGCTTGCGGGCTGAGGGCGCCATGGTCCAGATCGCGCCGGAGCTGCTCGCGTTGCGCCAGGTAGAAGGCGCGCACGCTGGCATCCGAGGCGGTTTCCGCGGCCGGCGTGCGGCGCAGCAGCGGCGGCACGAGACACAACAACGTGGCCAGGAGCAGGGCCAGGACGATGAGCCAGAGCGTGGTCATGAGCCGGAATCCAGGAAGCGGGCGGCGCGGGCGCGTTCGTCCGCGGTCAGCGGTGCGCGCGCGCCGGTGCGGCGCTTGAGCGTTCGCACCAGCACCAGGAAGCCCACCGCCAGCAGCGCGAACGGACCCACCCACAGCAGCCAGGTGATCGGCTTGAAGGGCGGGTCGTACCGCACGAAGTCGCCGTAGCGGTCTTCGAAGAAGCGCATGATCTCGGCGTCAGTCTTGCCTTCGGCAAGTTGACCGCGGATGAGCTTGCGCATGTCCAGGGCGAGGGGCGCGTTGGACTCGGCCAGGGTCTGGTTCTGGCAGACGAGGCAACGCAGGCCGTGTGCGAGCTTGTCGGCGCGCTGTTCCTGGTCGGTGGACAGCACGGGCCCCGGCGTGGGTGCGGCGTGCAGGATTGCCGGGGAAAACTGCATCGCCAGCAGCAGGCAGAGCAGAAGCCGCAGGGGCAGGGCGCGCATTGCGGTCATTGCAGCGCCTCGATGACGGGTTGCAGCCGCGTGCGCCACAGCTCCGGCGTGATGAGGCCCAGATGCTTGTACCGGATGCGGCCGTCGCCGTCGATCACGAACGTCTCGGGCACGCCGTAGACGCCGTACTCGATGCCCACGCGCCCGTCGACATCGCTGGCGGACGCGACGTAGGGATTGCCATTGCGCGCCAGCCACTGCCGCGCCTCGTCGGGCTTGTCCTTGTAGTTCAGGCCAAACAGCGCAATGCCATGGCGCTGCGCGACCTCGCGCAGCACGGGCAATTCGTCCTTGCACGGTCCGCACCACGAGGCCCACACGTTCAGCAGCCACACCTTGCCCCGCTGCGATTCCACGTCCAGTGTCTTGCCGGGTTCCAGCAGATCCGGCAGGCCGATGGCGGGCGCGGGCTTATCAATCATTGCCGACGGCACCGCGCGCGGATCGCGCGACAGCCCCTTCGCAAGAAACACGGCCATGGCCAGGAACACGGCAAGCGGCAGCAGATAGCGCAGCATCAGTAGCCCTCTCGCGCCGCGCCGGCGGTTTCGGGCTGGGCGGCTTGCGCGTCCTTGCGCGCCTGCGCCTCGCGCGCGCGCCGGTAGCGTCCGTCGCCCGCGGCCAGCAGACCGCCCAGCGCCATCAGGATGCAGCCGGTCCAGATCCAGGTCATGAAGGGCTTGACCTGGATGCGCACGGTCCAGGCGTTGTCGGCCACGGGCTCGCCCAGCGCCACGAAAAAGTCGCGCGTAAAGCCGCTGTCGATGTCGGCCTGGCTGAGCGCCATGTCCTGCACGGTGTAGTGGCGCTTTTCGGGATACAGCGTCACCACGGGCTTGCCATCGCGCACGACATGGAACACAGCACGCTGCGCGGTGTAGTTGGGACCGGTGGCCGGGCCGATGCCGGCAAACGTGAACTGGTAGCCGCCGGCCTCCTGCGTGGTGCCCACGTCAACCCGCAACTCGCGTTTGACCTCATAGCCGTTGGCCAGCGTGACGCCGGCGATGAAGACGCCGATGCCCGCATGCGCCAGCAGCATGCCGTACCACGAGCGCGGCTGGCGGGTCAGCCGCCGCAGCACGTCGCCGTCGCCGTCCGTCAGGCGTTGCCACGCGTGCGCCGCGGCGCTGGCGACCGACCACGCGGCCAGCCACAGGCCCAGCACGATCATCGGCGATCCAAAGCGCGAAGCGCCGGGCATCGCCAGCGGCACGAGCACTGCCGTCAGCACGCTCACCGCAAAGGCCACGCGCAGGCGCTTGCCCAGGTCGGGGAGCTCTGCCTGTTTCCAGCGGGCGATCGGGCCCACGCCCATCAGGAAGATCGCGGGCGTCATGAGCGGCACGAACACGGCTTCGAAGTAGGGCGGGCCGATGGAGATCTTGCCCCACTCCAGCACATCCAGCACGACGGGATACAACGTGCCCAGCAGCACGGAACCTGCGGCGACCGTGAGCACGACGTTGTTGGACAGCAGCAGCGATTCACGCGACAGCAGTGAAAAGCCGCCGCCCAGCCCGACCGTTGGCGCGCGCCAGGCGTACAGGGCGAGCGAACCGCCCACGATCACCGTCATGAACGCAAGGATGTACAGCCCGCGCCCGGGATCCACCGCGAAGGCATGGACCGAGGTCAGCACGCCCGAGCGCACGAGGAACGTGCCCAGGATGCTCAGCGAAAACGTGCAGATGGCCAGCAGCACCGTCCAGCTTCGGAACGCGCCGCGCCGCTCGGTGACGATCAGCGAATGGATAAGCGCGGTGCCCGCCAGCCAGGGCATGAAGGACGCGTTCTCGACAGGGTCCCAGAACCACCAGCCACCCCAGCCCAGCACGTAGTACGCCCAAGCGCTGCCCAGCAGGATGCCGATGGTCAGGAACGTCCATGCGGCCAGCGTCCATGGCCGCACCCAGCGCGCCCACATCGCGTCCAGTTCGCCCGACAGGAGCGCTGCGATGGCAAACGCGAACGCCACCGAAAAGCCGACGTAGCCCATGTACAGCATGGGCGGATGCACGATCATGCCGGGATCCTGCAACAGCGGGTTCAGGTCGCGGCCGGCCATCGCGGCCGGAATCAGGCGCTCGAACGGGTTGGACAGGAACAGCATGAACAGCAGCAGGCCGACGCTGATCCAGCCCATCACTGCCAGCACGCGGCCCACGAAAGCCAAGGGCAGCCGCTTGCTGCACAGCGCCACGGCCAGCGTCCATGCGGTCAGCAGGAGCTGCCACAGCAGCAGCGACCCTTCATGCCCGCCCCAGACCGCCGCGAAGCGGTAGCCAGCCGGCAGGTCCGCGTGGGAATTCGCGGCCACGTACAGGACCGAAAAGTCGTTATGCACGAAGGCCCACGCCAGGCAGGCGAAGGCGAGCGTCGTCAGGCCGAACTGCCCGATGGCCGCAGGCCGCGCCACGCGCAGTCCCGCCTGCCAGCCGGTGGCTGCGCCGAGGAGCGGCAGGACGCCCTGCGCCAGCGCCATCAGCAGCGCGAGGATCAGCGCGAAGAGGCCGATTTCGGGGATCATCGCGCCTCCGTCTGCAGGGTGGAGGCAGCCCGTTGCTCCGCCTTCTTGATGGCATCGGCCGCTTCGGGCGGCATGTAGTTTTCGTCGTGCTTGGCCAGCACTTCGGTGGCTCGGAACACGCCGTCCGCGCCCATCTTGCCCGCCACCACCACGCCCTTGCCCTCGCGGAACAGGTCCGGCAGCAAGCCCTGATAGGTGACGGGCACGGCGTGGGCGGTGTCTGTCACGGCAAAGCGCAGCGTCAGGCCGTCGGTCTCGCGCCGCAGCGAGCCTTGTTCGACCAGGCCTCCGACGCGAAAGCTGCCGCTGGCGGGCGCCTCGCGTGCGATGACCTGCGTCGGGCTGAAGAAGAACACCAGATTCGATTGCAGGGCGTTGAGCACCAGCGCGGTAGCCAGGCCCAGTAGCACGAGGCCGCCCACGATGGCGAACGCGCGGCGCTTGCGCGGGCTCATCAGCGCGTCCTTCCTGCGTCACGGGCGGGGCTGCTCACATTTTCCTGCCGCCGGCCGCTTCGGCGCGCGCGCCGCCACAGCGCCAGCACTTCCCACGCCATCAGCAGAAACGTGACGCCGTAGGCGCCCAGGATGTACGGCCCATGGCCTTGCAGCGAAAAGAGGACGTCCCAGCTCATGGCGCCTCCGTCCGGGCGCCGCGCCGCGAGCCGCCCGCCGGCGCGCCCGGCTGCCCGCCGCCTATCTGTCCGCCGATCTTCTGAACGGCGCCCGGCTCGCGCTCTGCAATGATCCCGCGCACGCGCGCCAGCGCGACCGCCGCGCTGTACAGCCAGAACGCCGCCACCATCAGCAGCATCGCGGTCACCATGATGCGCGCCATGCTCGGGGCCGTTGTCAGATTGATCGACGCGCCCTGATGCAGCGTGCTCCACCACTGCACCGAGAAATAGATGATCGGCACATTGACCACGCCCGCCAGCAGCAGGATCGCGCCGCCCCGGTCCGCGCGCTGCGTGTCGTCGGTAGCGGCCTGCAGCGCCATGAAGCCCAAGTACAGGAACAGCAGAATCAGCTCGGACGTGAGCCGCGCGTCCCACACCCACCACGTGCCCCACGTGGGCTTGCCCCACAGCGCGCCCGTCCACAGCGTCAGGAAGGTGAAGATCGCGCCAGTGGGCGCCAGCGCGCGCATCATCATGAACGACAGGCGCGTATTGAAGATGAGGCCCAGCGCTGCATAGCCCGCCATCACCAGGTACAGGAACATCGACATCCAGGCCGCGGCCACGTGGATGAACAGGATGCGATAGACCTCGCCCTGCTGGCTGTCGACAGGCGCGACCACCAGCCCCGTGTAAAGCCCGGCCGCCGCAAAGAGGGCGGCGCCCGCGCCCAGAAAGGGAATCATCCGCCCGGCCAGCGGATAGAACAGCGCGGGCGACGCGAAGCGCAGCCACTTCGATCGCGCGGGCGCGGCGTGGGGGGAGTCGAAGGTGGAGGGATTGTGCATCGGTAACCTCAGTCCAGCGCCACGCGCAGCGCCGCCGATGCGCTCCAGGGGCAAAGCAGAATCGCCAGGCACAGGCCGGCGCCCAGCAGCGAAAGCTGCGGCCCCGCGCCCAGGCCGGCGTGCGTGGCCGACACGGCGCCCGCGCCGAAGATCAGCACCGGCACGTACAGCGGGAGCACCACCAGCGGCAGCAGCGCGCCGCCGCGCAGGCCCAGCGTCAGCGCCGCGCCCAGGCCGCCCACCAGCGCGAGCGTCGGCGTGCCCAGCAGCAGGGACAGCACCAGAATGCCGATGGCATGCGGCGACAGGCCAAACTGCAGCGCCAGCACGGGGCTGGCAAGAATCAGCGGCACGCAGGTGCTGAACCAGTGCGCGCCCAGCTTCACGCCCACCAGCAGCGGCAGCGGATGCGGCGACACCAGCAGCTGTTCCAGCGCGCCGTTGTCGTAGTCCTGCGCAAAGGGGCGATGCAGGCTCAGCAGAATGCCGAGCAGCGCGCAAACCCACAAGACGCCCGGGCCGATCGCCAGCAGCAGCACGGGATCCGGTCCCACCGCCAGCGGAAACAGCGAACCCGTGACGATGAAGAACAGCGTCGCGCCCAGCGTGTCCGCCGGTCGACGCCAGGCCAGCCGGACTTCACGCAATGCCAACTGAGACAGCGTTGCCAGCATCCGCGTAGTCATCCATGTTCAGGGTTTGGGTGTGATGGGCAGGGGTGCCGGGCGCGCGGTGCGAGGCGACGACGGCTGCGCCGCCCGCGGCCAGATGTGCGCCAAGCGCCTGCGCCAGTTGTTCCAGACTGGCCGCGTCCAGGCCGGCGTCGGGCTCGTCCAGCAGCCACAGCGGCTTGGCGCCCAGCACCACGGCGGCCAGCGCCAGCCTGCGGCCCTGGCCCTGCGACAGGCGCGCGGCGGGCGTGTGCAGGCAGGCGCCCAGGCGCCAGTCGTCAAGGCAGGCGGCGATCGCGTCGTCGTGCCGCGGCGTGCCGGCCACGTGCAGGTTGCACCGCAGGTTTTCCAGCGCGGTCAGGTCGCCCGACAGGCCGTTCCCGTGTCCCAGATACGCCGTGCGCGCAAAGTGCGCCGCGGGATCGCGGCGGATGTCGCCGTCCGGGTCGAAGATGCCGCCGTCCAAGGGCCGCAGCAGGCCGGCCAGCATGCGCAAGAGGCTGGTCTTGCCGCTGCCGTTGGCTCCTTGCACGTTCAACAACTGCCCGGCGTGCAGTTCAAAATCCAGCGCGCCGGTGCCGCCGCGCCGGCTGACCAGCCCGCGCGCGCTCAGCACCGGCAGCGGCGCGTCAGCGGGCCGCATTGGCCACCTCGTTGGACGCCCTGGCCGGCGGCGTCGCTTCGGAGGTCTGGCCCGGCGGAATGTGCGGCAGCGTGTGGGCGATGCCCTTGTGGCAGTCGATGCAGGTCTTGGACCGGTCGGCCAGGTAGGTCGAGTGCATGTTCTGCGCCCGCACGCTCTGGCGGGTGAAGTCCATGTACTCGTAGTTGTGGCAGTTGCGGCATTCCAGCGAGTCGTTCGCCTTGAAGCGCGCCCATTCGTGCTGCGCCAGTTCCAGCCGCTTGTCGACGAACTTCTCGCGCGTGTCGATCGTGCCGAAGATCTTGCCCCAGACTTCCTTGGACGCCTGCATTTTGCGGGCGATCTTGTCGGTCCAGTTATGGGGCACGTGGCAGTCGGAGCATAGCGCACGCACGCCAGAACGATTGGTGAAGTGGATCGTGCCCTTCAGCTCCGAGTACACGTTGTCGCGCATTTCATGGCAGCCGGTGCAGAACTTCTCGGTGTTCGTCAGTTCCATGGCGGTGTTGAACGCGCCCCAGAACAGGATGCCGCCGATGAACCCGCCCACGGTCAGAAAGCCCAGGCTGAAGTGCACACTGGGCCGCCGGATGATGTTCCAGTAACGCTTGATGAGCTTGACCATGACGGGCTCCTGTCCCTTACTTCTTGTCGGGCGCCGGAGCGGAGAGGCGCTTGAGGATCACGTCGATGTCCTGGAAATTGTTCGGGACCAGCGGCTTGGCCTCCGTTTGCGGTACGTGGCACTGCAGACAGAAGTAGCGGCGCGGCGACACTTCGGCCAGCACGTTGCTGTCGCGGTCCATGTAGTGCGTCACGCTCAGCGGGACCGCCTGCGTCTGCTCGGTGTTGACCCGCGCGTGACAGGCCAGACAGCGGTTGAAGTTCTTGTCGATCTGGTAACCGTCGATCTTGTGCGGAATGGTGGGCGGCTGCATCGAATAGGTGCGCATGCGCCGCACGTCGCGGTTTTCCACCGGCGGCATCAGGGGCGGCGTGGCCGACTCGGTCAGGGGCGTCGGCCCCCGCATGGGATCGATCATCGGATCGGTCGGCGCCGCCCAGGCGTTGGCGCCGATCAGAAAGACCAGGGCGATCGAAGTGGCGCGAATGTTCATGAGCGTCTCCGTCGGGCCGTCAAGCCTTGGTGATCTTGACCGCGCACTTCTTGAAGTCGGTCTGGAACGAGATCGGATCGGTGGCGTCGAGCGTGACCTTGTTGATCAGTTGGCCGGCGTCGAACCAGGGCACGAACACCAGGCCGCGCGGCGGCTTGTTGCGTCCGCGCGTTTCCAGCCGGGTCTGCATCTTGCCGCGCCGCGACGCAATCTCCACCAGTACGCCGCGCCGCAGCCCCATGGCCTGCGCATCGTCCGGGTGCATGAAACAGACCGCGTCGGGAAAGGCGCGGTACAGCTCCGGTACGCGCCGCGTCATCGAACCCGAATGCCAATGCTCCAGCACGCGGCCAGTGGACAGCCAGAAGGGGTATTCCTCGTCCGGCACCTCCGGCGGCGGCTCGTAGGGCAGGGCATAGATGTTGGCCTTGCCGTCCGGGTTGCCATAGAAATTGAAGCCGGAACCCACCTTCACATAGGGATCCGCCTTTTCGCGATAGCGCCAGCGCGTCTCGACCCCGTCCACCACGGGCCAGCGCAGCCCGCGCACCTGGTGATAGGTGTCAAAGGGCGCCAGATCGTGGCCATGGCCGCGGCCGAACTCCGCATATTCCTCGAAGAGCCCCTTCTGCACGTAGAAGCCGAACGCCTTGGCCTCGTCGTTGGCGTACTCCGGGTCCAGCTCCGTGTTCGGAAACTTGTTGACCTTGCCGTTTTCGTACAGCACCTGAAAGAGGGTCTTGCCCCGCAGCTCGGGCTTTTTGGCCAGCAGGTCCGCGGGCCAGACCTCGTCGGTCGTGAAGCGCTTGGAGAACTCCATCAGTTGCCACAGGTCCGACCGCGCGCCGCTGGGCGCGTTGACCAACTGGTGCCAGAACTGCGTGCGGCGCTCGGCGTTGCCGTAGGCGCCTTCCTTTTCCACCCACATGGCGGTGGGCAGCACCAGATCGGCCGATATCGTGGTCACCGTCGGGTAGGCGTCGGACACCACGATGAAATTCGCCGGATTGCGGTAGCCGGGATAGCCCTCGTTCAACATGTTGGCCGCGGCCTGCATGTTGTTGTTGACCATCACCCAGTAGGCGTTGATGGTGCCGTCCTTCAGCATGCGATTCTGCAGGACGGCGTGCGCGCCGACTTTTTCGGGGATGGTCCCGTCGGGCAGCCCCCAGACCTCTTCGGCGCGCGCCCGGTGCTTAGGGTTGGTCACGACCAGATCCGCGGGCAGGCGATGCGAGAACGTGCCCACCTCGCGCGCCGTGCCGCAGGCGGACGGCTGGCCCGTCAGGGAGAACGGGCTGTTGCCCGGCGTGGAGATCTTGCCCGTCAGCAGATGGATGTTGTAGACCAGATTGTTCGCCCACACGCCGCGTGTGTGCTGGTTGAAACCCATGGTCCAGAACGACATGACGCGGATCTTCGGATCGGCGTACAGCTCGGCCAGCGCTTCCAGATTCCGCTTTGGCACGCCGGTCAGTTTGGCGGTGTATTCCAGGTCGTACTTGGAGACGAACTTCGCGTATTCGTCGTAAGTGATCGGGCGCGAGCCGCCAGCGTTGTTGGCGTTCTTGGCGGCCTTCTGCAGCGGGTGCTCAGGACGCAGGCCGTAGCCGATGTCGGTATTGCCTTCCAGAAACCGGGTGTGCTCGTCGACGAACTCGCGATTGACGCGCTTGGTCTTGATGATGTGGTTGGCGATGTAGTTCAGGATCGCCAGGTCGGTCTGCGGCGTGAACGTCAGCGAGATGTCTGCCAATTCATACGACCGGTTCTCGAAGGTGGACAGCACCACCACTTTGGTATTGGGCTTGCTCAACCGCCTGTCGGTCACGCGCGTCCACAGGATCGGGTGCATTTCGGCCATGTTCGCGCCCCACAGCACGAAGGCGTCGGCGTTCTCAATGTCGTCATAGCAGCCCATGGGCTCGTCGGCGCCAAAGGTGCGGATGAAACCCACCGCCGCCGACGCCATGCAGTGCCGCGCGTTCGGATCGAGGTTGTTGGTGCGAAACCCCGCCTTCATCAGCTTGAGCGCGGCGTAACCTTCCCAGATGGTCCACTGGCCCGAGCCGAACATGCCGACCGCCTCAGGGCCCTTGTCCTTGAGCACGCGCTTGAACTGTTCGGCCATGACGTCGAACGCCTGGTCCCAGGACACCGGCGCCAGCTCGCCGTCCTTGGCGTACTTGCCGTCCTTCATGCGCAGCAGCGGCGTCGTCAGCCGGTCGTTGCCGTACATGATCTTGGACAGGAAATAGCCCTTCACGCAGTTCAGGCCTCGGTTGACCTCGGCGTTGAAGTCGCCGTGCGTTGCCACGACCTGGTTGTCCTTCACCGCGACGTTCACGCCGCAGCCGGTCCCGCAGAACCTACAGGGCGCCTTCGACCACTTCAGCTTGGCCGCTTCCGATTCGGTCACGATGTTCTGTGTGTAGCCCACGATGGGGATGCCGGCTACCGTGGCGGCAGCGGCGGCGGCAGATTGCTTGATGAACTCTCTACGAGCCATGGACATCGTCAATCTCCTCATTCATCGCGGCAAGCGTGTCGGAATGCTGATACACCAGCGCCGACGCCAGCACGCCATCCAGCCGCTGGATCTCGGCGATCTGCGCAAGCATGTCTTCGGTACAGGGAGCTTCCAGGGTGACGACCAGCTTGCCGGTCTCGGAAGCGCCGTGGATTTCCGCGCCTGCGATCGCGAGGATCGCGCCGCGCACGTCAGCCAGCCGGCGCGGGGCGGCATGCACCACCATGCTGGCGATGTGCAGCTCGGGCGCCGCGCTACAGGGCGCGGGGGCGGGGGC
>NZ_JCBANC010000091.1:0-16297 GCF_059760815.1 Achromobacter sp. 1012554356
CCCTCGGGCGCATCTACACGCCCCGCGCACCCCAGGCCGCCGACGCGCCGTGCTCGGGTGGTTTCAGCTTGGCGGGCGCTGGGGCGGGGTGGGTTCTTGAGGGTTTTGGCTGCGCTTGCGCGGGTTTGGAGCGTCTTGCGGGGCCCGCGCCCGGTTGGCCGCGCGGGCGGCCTCCGGACGCTTACGCGGTGTCTTGCGTTCGTGGATGACGCTTCGCGCTTGCGGCCGGGGGTGTGCTCGGGTGCCTGATACCTTACTCGCGATGTGCGGCGGTGTTGCTGGTGTCTGACACCCTTGGGGCACATCTGCGGCATGACGACAGTCTTCGCAGGGTGTCTGACACCTGTCCCAGTTCGGGCGTCGCAATCTGCGCTGGTGTCTGACACCCTTGGGACACATCCGTGGCATAACGGCAGTCTTCGCAGGGTGTCAGACACCATCTCCGAGATAACGGCAACACCGGTAAACTGCGCGGTTATGCGGCGCCGGTCGGCGGCCGGACTTGTTCATCCTCTGGAGAACTTCAAACCATGATCCGTTATCTGGTCCTTTCGGCTTCGCTGGCGATGGCTGGCAGCGCAGTGGCCGCCCCGTCGTTCAATTGCGCCAAGGCCTCCACGCCGGTTGAGAAGTCGCTTTGCGGCAATTCGAGGCTGGGGGATCAGGATGCCGCCATTGCGCAGCAATTCAAGGCCGTGCGCGATGAACTGGATGCGGAGGCGGCCAAGGCATTGGTTGCCGATCAGAAGTACTTTCTGGGCGTACGCGACAACGCTTATGCAGAGCCCTACGTGCAAAGCACGCCTTTCGAGGCGCTTACCGACACCATGCGTTACCGTCTGGCGTTCCTGAAGGCGATCAATCCCAAGCCGGCCGACGGATTTGTCGGCAAGTGGAGAAACATCGAAGGCGAGATCGAGATCACGCAGAATTCGCGTGGCGAGTTGCTGGTGGCGGCGAATTCGGCGCGGCCGTATAACGGGAACTGGGTTTGCGATTTGAGTGGTCGAGGCGCCGTGTCGGGCGACACGCTGACGGTGACCTATCAGGATGGACCGCCCTGGACGCTGACGCTCAAGCGCCGCGGCGCGGTGCTGGTGACGCGCGAGACGCCGCCTGCCGGTGTGAAGAATGACGGCTTTGGGCCGCCGTTCTGCGGCATGAACGGCAGTCTCAATGGCGCCTGGTTCGCGGTGCGCTGATCGTCACGATCCTGACCAGATCACTCCAGCTTGATGTTCGCGGTCTTGATGAGGTCGCGCCACTTTGCGATTTCGTCGCGCACGAATTTGCCGAATTCCTCGGGCGAGCCCGGCTTGGGCTCCGCACCCGCCGCGATCATTGCCTTTGCGGTGCTGTCGTTCGACAGCACTTTCACCATGTCCGCATTGATACGCTTGACGATGTCGGGCGGCGTGCCTTTGGGCGCCATGACGCCACTCCACGAGTAGGCCTCGTAGCCGGGCAGTCCTGATTCCGCGATGGTGGGGATGTCGGGGACCATGCTGGACCGTGTGGGGTTGCCGACGCCCAGCGCGCGGATCTTGCCGCCCTTGAGGTGCGGGACGGCGGAGGGGCCGTCGGCGAACATGACTTGCACTTGGCCGCCTAGCAGGTCCTGCATGGCGGGTGCGCTGCCGCGGTAGGGGACGTGCTGGATGCGCACGCCGGCCATGGCGTTGAAGAGTTCGCCGGCCAGGTGCGTGCCGCCGCCGGTGCCGGAGGAGCTGAAGGACAGCTTGCCGGGGTTCTGCTTGGCGTAGGCGATGAGTTCGCTGACGCTGTTGACGGGCAGCGACGCATTGACGACGAGCACGATGGGAAATACCGCGGCCATGCCTACTGGCACGAAGTCGGTGGTGATGTCGTAGCTGAGGTTGTTGCGCAGGCTGGGCAGCACGGCGTGGTGGATGGACGCGAAAAAGAAGTTGTAGCCGTCGGGCTCCGCTTTCGCAGCGAATTGCGCGCCGACGATGCCGCCGGCGCCGGATTTGTTGTCAACGACGGTGGGCACGGACCAGAGTTGGCCGAGAGGCTGCGTCGTGAAGCGCGCGGTGGTGTCGACCGGTCCCCCGGCGGGAAACGGGACGATGAAGGTCACGGCGTGGCCCGGCCAGGTGGCGGCGCGGGCCCAGGATGGAAGCATGGCGGCGGCGCATGCGGCGCCCAGCCCCGCGAGGACGCGGCGGCGGTCTTGATGGATCACGGCAGTCTCCTGAGTCTTGTTCTGGTCACGGCTGGACATCGCGTGCTGCCGCCCGCCGCTGTTTTTTATTATTTGCCGAATGCCGGAGAAGTCCGCTACGTATTTGCAAAAGCCCCTCTTTCGCGGGGGCTGAAGGATGGGCCGCACGCGCGGGCACGCCTTGTATGGCAGCCCTACGGCGCATGAGCTAGGACACATGGGGCCAGGGCAAACCCCGAGCGACGCATCTGTCGGGCGATTGGGACCGCAGGCGCGCTGTCGGCTCCCGACTACCTATTGCCCACGCGCGGCGCGCTGCACGTGGCCGATGAAGCACTCCGCGAAGCTGGGCAGGTCGCGGCCGCGTTGGCGGCACAGCAGGCGATCGCGTAGCGCCCAGGGGTCGTCCAGCTTGAGCACATGCAGAAAGTCGGGACGGCTGTAGCGCGCCGCGCAGGCGCGTGGCACGACGGCGATGCCCGCGCCAGCCTCGACCATGCGGCACACGGCCTCGAAGCTGCCCACGTGCACGCGCTGGCAGATGCGCTTGCCCAGGCCACTGGCGATGTCTTCAAGAAAGGTCTGGATCGCGCTGTCCGGGTGGATGCCGACGAACTGGTAGGCGTCCACCAGGTCCGCGAAATGCGCGGTCTTCTGCGCGGCCAGCGGATGGTCCAGCGACGTGACCACGGTGAGTTCGTCGCGGAACAGCGGCGTGACGTCCAGGCCCTCGACATCGATGTTGCCCGCGACAAGGCCCAGGTCCCCGGCGCCGGCACGGATGGCAATGACGATGTCGCCGGAGATTTTTTCTTCCAGCTCGACATCGACGTCAGGGTTTTCCGCCAGGAACGTGGACAGCGCGTCGGCCAGGAAGGAATTGGTGGCGGTGGTGTTGGCCAGCAGACGTAGACGGCCTTTCAGGCCGCTGGCGTACGGCTGCAGATCGGCGTTCAGGCATTCGAGTTGGCGGAAGACGGCATTGGCGTGCTTGAGCAGCACTTCGCCGGCGGGCGTGAGCGCCACGCCTGTGGCCATACGCACCAGCAGGCGGGCCTTGAATGCCTCTTCCATGTGCTTGACCCGCGCGCTTGCCGCCGGCAAGGACAGGAACGTGCGTTCCGCGGCACGGGTCAGATTGAGTGTTTCGCCCACGTTCAAGAACAAACGCAGGTCCGTCAGATCATGTCTCATGTTCCACCACGCAGAAGGGGGGCATTTCTAATTTTGAATTCTTCGAATGCCGGGTCGAATCTACCATGAGGCCATGCCCATGAACCAGACGGGTTGATGCGGAACTGTTTTCCACACACGGCGTGCGCGCCGCAGCACAGGAGTCAGAAGCAATGAGCGGCTTGGTATCCGGAAAGGTGGTGATCGTGACGGGCGCAGGCGGCGGCATCGGCCGCAGCGTGGCGCTGGCAATGGCGGAGGCGGGCGCGAAGGTCGTGGTGAACGACATCGGCGTATCGCTCACGGGCGAAGGCGGCGCGGACGGTCCCGCGCAGGCGGTCGTGAAGGAAATCGTCGAAGCGGGCGGCCACGCCGTGGCCAACACCGACAGCGTGGCCGCGTACGACAGCGCCAGCCGCGTCGTGCAAACCGCCATCGACGCATTCGGCCGGGTGGACGCGGTGATCAACAACGCGGGCAACCTGCGCGACCGGGTTTTCCACAAGATGAGCGAAGAGGAATGGCGCCAGGTGATCGACGTGCACCTGAACGGCTCGTTCTACATGAGCCGCGCGGCGGCGCCCTACTTTCGCGAACAGGAATCGGGCGCCTTCGTGCACATGACGTCCACGTCGGGGCTGATCGGCAACTTCGGCCAGGCCAACTACGCGGCCGCCAAACTGGGCATCGTCGCGTTGTCCAAGTCGATTGCGCTGGACATGGCGCGCTACAACGTGCGGTCCAACTGCATCGCGCCGTTTGCCTGGAGCCGCATGACAAGCTCCATCCCCGCGGAGACCGACGAAGAAAAGGCGCGCGTCGAGAAACTGAAAAAGATGGAAGCCGGCAAGGTGGCGCCGATGGCGGTGTTTCTGGCCAGCGACGCGGCCAGCGAGATAACCGCGCAGATCTTCGCGGTGCGCGCCAACGAGATCATGCTGATGAGCCAGCCTCGCCCGCTGCGCACGGTGCATCACAGCGAAGGCTGGACGCCGGAACGCATCGCCGAGATCGCCGCGCCCGCCATGCGCAAGCACTTCTATGCGTTGGAGCGTTCGCCCGACGTGATCGACTGGGATCCCATCTGAGGCCGCCACATGCCGTTGGACTATGCAACCGTGAAGGACTGGCGCTTTGACGATGTGCGCCAGCGCTATGAACAGAAGGACACCATGCTGTATGCGCTGGGCATCGGCCTGGGGCAGGATCCGGAAGACACGGGCCAATTGCGCTACGTGTACGAAAAGGACCTGCGCGCGTTCCCGACGATGAGCGTGATCCTCGGCTACCCGGGCTTCTGGGTCAGCGACCCGCGCTCGACGGTGGACTGGGTGAAGGTCGTGCATGGCGAGCAGCGGCTGACGCTGCATGCGCCGCTGCCGGTGTCGGGCGTCGTCACCGGCAGAACACGCAACACGCACGTGATCGACAAGGGCGTGGACAAGGGCGCCATCATCGTCAGCGAACGCACGCTGCACGACGAAGACGGCCAATGCCTGGCGACCCTGCGATCAAGCACCTTCTGCCGCGGCGATGGCGGTTTCGGCGACGGCGATGCCAGCCCCGAGGCCCTGCCCGCCGCGCCCGACGGCGACCCGGAGTTGCGCTGCGAGCTGCGCATTCCATCCAGCGCGGCGCTGCTGTATCGCCTGAACGCCGACCGCAATCCGCTGCATGCAGACCCGGACGTCGCGCGTCAGGCGGGTTATCCCCGCCCCATCCTGCATGGTCTGTGCTCGTACGGCGTGGCCGCGCATGCCATCGTCAAGACCTTCTGCGATTACGATGCCGCGCGGCTCACCAGCCTGAACACGCGTTTCTCGGCGCCCGTCTATCCGGGCGAGACACTGCAATGCGACATGTGGCGCATGCCGGATGGCCAGATCCGCTTCATTGCCCGCGCCAAAGAGCGCGGCGTCGTGGTCATGAGCCACGGCACCGCGACGGTGCAATCATGACGCGCCCGCCTCCTCTTGACGGCATCCGCGTGCTGGACCTGTCGCGCATTCTGGCCGGCCCGTGGTGCACGCAGAACCTGGCAGACCTGGGCGCCGACGTCATCAAGATCGAACGGCCGCACGTCGGCGACGACACCCGAGCGTGGGGGCCGCCCTTTCTGAAGGACGGAGATGGCCAGGACACCAACGAATCGGCCTATTACCTCAGCGCCAACCGCAACAAGCGCTCCGTCGAGGCCGACATGGCCACGCCGGAAGGCGCGGCGCTGATCCGGGAATTGGCCGCGGTCAGCGACATCCTTGTCGAGAACTTCAAAGTGGGCGGCCTGGCCAAGTACGGGCTGGACTACCAGAGCCTCAAGCAGATCAATCCGCGCCTCATCTATTGCTCGGTCACCGGCTTCGGCCAAGACGGTCCGTTTGCGCAGCGCCCCGGCTACGACTTCATGATCCAGGGCATGGGCGGGCTGATGAGCATCACGGGCGAGCGCGACGACCTGCCTGGCGGCGGGCCACAGAAGGCGGGCGTGGCCGTCACCGACATCGTCACCGGCATGTACGCGACCGTGGCGGTGCTGGCGGCCCTGCAAGAGCGCCATCGCAGCGGCCAGGGCCAGCATCTGGACATCGCGCTGCTCGACAGCCACGTGGCCTTGCTGGCCAACCAGAACTCCAACTACTTCAACTCGGGCGTCGCGCCCACCCGCGCCGGCAACGCGCATCAGAACGTGGTGCCCTACCAGGTGTTCGCCGCCAGCGACGGCCACCTGATCGTGGCCACGGGCAACGAATCGCAGTATCGCGCCTACTGCCGCGCCATCGGCGTGCCGGAGCTCGGCGACGATCCGCGCTTTGCGACCAACCGGCTGCGCGTCACCAACCGCGTGGAACTGATCGGCATCCTGACCGACATCATGCGCGAAGGCCGGCGTGATGACTGGATTGCCAAGCTGGAGGCGGTGGGCGTGCCGTGCGGGCCGATCAACGACATCGCCCAGGCATTCGCGCACCCGCAGGCGCAGGCGCGGCAGCTGCGGCGAGACATGCCGCATCCGGCCGGCGGCATGGCGCCCGTGACGGCCAGTCCGCTGCGGTTTTCGGATTCGCCCGTCGTGTACCGCCGCGCGCCGCCGCTGCTGGGCGAGCACACCGACGAAGTGCTGCGCGACGTGCTGGGCAAGTCGGCGGAGGCGATTGCGGCGTTCCGGAAGTAGGAGGACTCGGCCCGCTCAGTGCAGGCCGTCGAGCAGCCAGTGGCGCGTGTTGAACCAGCCCCGGAACACGCGAGCGCCTTGCGGGCCGGCGTCGTGCTGCGGCAGACGCTGGCCGTCTGCCGCCAGATGCAGTCCGCGCATGATGGGTTCGAAGCGGTTGCGAAACGCCCCGCTCTGCGCCTGGAAATGCGCATCCATGGCGACGATCGCGGCTGCCTGCTCGGCCTGCGGCATCATCGACAGAAAGAACAGCACCTGCCGCCAGGCATAGGCGGTGTTCCGGGTCATCCGCACACACGCATGCCAATCGTGGATCTTCATTTGGTGGCGCGCGCAGATCCACTCGAAGCCGGCAACCGCCATCTGGCCATAATGGCCGCGTAGCGCCGCGTCCAACCCCGCGTCTTTCACCAGCACCGCAAGATTCTGCGTGGTCAGTATCTGCTGCTGCTCGATGACCATGCCGTTGGCGCCCACTTGGCCGAAGCCAGGCTGTACGCCGGCGCGCGCGGCGCACAACCGGCCAAACGCGTCGGCGTCGTCGCCGCGAGATTTTCGCGGCAACGGCAGCGCCAGCACCTGGCTGGCATCGATGTCGAAATAGCGGGTGTACAGAGAGTCGCCGAGCAGCGCCGCCGCGCATTGCGCCGCTTCCAGGAATTTGCGTCCGAAACGCCCCATGAAGATGTCCGCCGCCACCTCATCCACCAGCGGCAGCGTCCATTGCGCACGCTCGGCAAGTGCGTGCAGTTCCTGCAGCAGCTTGTTCGGCACGGGCGCATGCGGGAATGACGCCAGGGCAAGTTCCGCGATTTCCGTCAGCGCGGCGCGGGCCGCGTCGGCGTCCTGCCGCGCCGGACGCCGAAGATCTTCCAGGGCCGCGATCCAGGGCAACCGGTCGAACGACGCCTGCCGTTCAAGGTTGAGCAAGAGAAGCGAACGGCGCCGGCGGAACGCCCGATAACAAGCGCTGTACAGCGTGCGCAACGCGGCATCGTCAAAACCGCCGCCTTGCAGGCCCGACGTGATCTGCGGCGTGAGCGTCGCCAGGAAGTCCGGCGAGGTGATCAGCCCCTGCGCCACCAAGTCGGCAAGCGTGCCGCTTTGGCAGCGCTGTGCGCGCCGGGCGATGGGCGCCGGCACCGGCTCGCCCGGCGGCAATTGGAGCGTTGCGGCTTCGGTTGCGCTCAACGGCGCCAGCACCGGGGCCAGGTCGTGCACGCCGGCCGTCTGCGGATGATCCTGCAAGCGGGCGGCCACCAGGCGCGCGATTTCATGGAATCCGACAGCGGACACCTCCTCGCGCTGACGTTGGCGCAGGGCCTCGTGCTCCGCAGACCTGGGCTCGCCATGCGCGGCTACGAAATCGCGAACGATGCGGCGTATGCGGCCGACCTGCCTGCCGGTAAGGCCGGCAGCGTCCTGCGCGCATTGCGCCAGGAGGTCGAAGAGCTCGCGCTTGTGACGATGCCTGCGCGACGTGCCGGCCGGCGACTGGCCACTGTCCTGGGCCGCATTGATCTCGTTCGTCAGCGCCTGGGCGCGTGGAATCCAGTCCTGCGGATAACGCCGGCACGGCCAATCGTCCTCGACCGTCTCAAGAAACAGGGCGACGGCGCGGTCGTAATGCGGCAGCAGGGTCAGAACGGCCGCACGCTGCGCCGCGATGCGCGGTTGCGCGGGCAGGCTGGACAGCCGCGCGGCAACGTCGCCGGCGGTGCTGACATGGATGTCGGCGCCCGACGCGTCATCGGCCGATCCGGGCGCGGGGAAGAAGCGCAGACGGTCAAAAAAAGGCGCCACCACCGCGACCAGTTCCCGCGCCGCGTCGGCAAGCCCCTGCCCCAACAGCCACGCCGCCACGGCCAGCACAGCTTCTTCCGGCACCTCGATGCGATAGTCGCCCCGCGCCAGGCTGTCTTGCAAACGCGCGACGCCGGCCTCGCTGAGAAACCAGGCGTTGAGATCGCGCCGTTCGTTGTCCGGCGCGATGCCGGAAAGCGTCGCCGCCAGCTCGCGCTCGTAGGGCGTCAACGGTCCACCGGCAAGCAGATCCCCCGTGGCAAAGCCGCCGGTGGCGACGTCCAGCGTCACCCAGTCGGGAATGCCGGGCAGCGGCGTGGCGGAGCCGTAGGAAGCCGAGCCATCCAGCGCATGCGCCAGCACCTGGCGCCAGCGCTCAACGCGCACCGCCGCGCGTTCGCGCACGGCGGGGTCCGGGTGGGTCTCGTGGGTCAGGAAGGCTTTGGCGAGCATGGCGGCGGCATAGCCGCCACCCGCCCCGTGCGCATCCGGCGCGTCATCCATGATGCGTGGCTCAGGTAAGAGGAAGGGATCCGGGAGCTGGATTCGAACCAGCGCCTATCCGGACTGGAGCCGAATGTTCTGCCGCTGAACTATCCCGGAACGACGGACGGAGTATATACATCGCTTGCGTAGCGCACCCGCCTAAAAAAAAATTGGCCGCTGGGGTCAGCGGCCAATTTGCACTTCATGCAGTCACTGCGTTCAGGCAACGGCGACCGGGATCTTGCCGATCTTGGCCTGCCATTCCTTCGGGCCGGTCGTGTGGACCGAGGTGCCTTGGGCGTCGACCGCCACGGTCACCGGCATGTCCTTCACGTCGAACTCATAGATGGCTTCCATGCCCAGGTCCGCAAAGCCCAGCACCTTGGCGCCGCGGATGGCCTTGGACACCAGGTAGGCAGCGCCGCCGACGGCCATCAGGTAGGCCGAGCCGTGCTTCTTGATGGCTTCGATGGCGACGGGGCCGCGCTCGGACTTGCCGATCATCGAGATCAGGCCCGTCTTCTCCAGCATCATGTCCGTGAACTTGTCCATCCGCGTGGCGGTGGTGGGGCCTGCGGGGCCGACCACTTCATCGCCCACCGGATCCACCGGGCCCACGTAATAGATGACGCGGTTGGTGAAGTCCACGGGCAGCGGCTCGCCCTTGGCCAGCATGTCCTGGATGCGCTTGTGCGCGGCATCGCGGCCGGTAAGCATCTTGCCCGACAGCAGCAGGGTCTGGCCCGGCTTCCAGCTGGCGACTTCTTCCTTGGTCAGCGTGTTCAGGTCGACCTGCTTGGACTTGTTGTAGTCCGGCGCCCAGTGCACTTCGGGCCATTCGGACAGCGACGGCGGATCCAGGCGCGCGGGACCGGAGCCATCCAGCTCGAAGTGCGCGTGGCGGGTGGCCGCACAGTTCGGGATCATGGCGACGGGCTTGGAGGCCGCGTGCGTCGGGAAGGTGCTGATCTTGACGTCCAGCACGGTCGTCAGGCCGCCCAGGCCCTGCGCGCCAATGCCCAGCGCGTTGACCTTTTCGTAGAGCTCGATGCGCAGCTCTTCCAGCTTGTTCTGCGGGCCGCGGGCCAGCAGCTCGTACATGTCGATGTCTTCCATCAGCGACTGCTTGGCCATCAGCATGGCCTTTTCAGCCGTGCCGCCAACGCCGATGCCCAGCATGCCGGGCGGACACCAGCCGGCGCCCATCGACGGGACGGTCTTGAGCACCCAGTCCACCAGCGAATCGCTGGGGTTCAGCATGGCGAACTTGGTCTTGTTCTCGGAACCACCACCCTTCGAGGCGATTTGCACGTCGACCTTGTCACCCTGGACAAGCTCGACGTGCAGGATACAGGGCGTGTTGTCGCGCGTGTTCTTGCGCGCAAACAGCGGGTCGTCCAGCACGGAGGCGCGCAGCGGATTGTCCGGATTCAGATAGCCGCGGCGCACGCCTTCGTCACAGAGCTCCTGCAGGGTGCGCTTGGTGTCAAAGCGCACGCTCATGCCGATCTTCAGGAAGACGTTGACGATGCCGGTGTCCTGGCACAGCGGACGCTTGCCCTCGGCGCACATGCGCGAGTTGGTCAGGATCTGCGCCATCGCATCGCGCGCGGCCGGGCTTTCCTCGCGCTCGTAGGCGCGCGCCAGGTGGCGGATGTAATCGACGGGATGGTAATAGCTGATGAACTGGATGCCATCGGCTATCGACTGGATCAAGTCTTCTTCTTTAATGATGACGGACATGGCGATTTGCAGGTCTGGAGGGGAAACGTGAAAACGCGGCTGATCCGGTGATCAGCCGCAGTAGAAAAGAACTATTTTGCCGCCGGGCCGCCCCAAGGCAAAATGCGCCCCCTCGGGGGGCAGCAAGCGCGCGGAGCGTGCGCGGCGTGGGGGCATTTTTTCCCGCCGGGCCGCCCCAAGGCAAAATGCGCCCCCTCGGGGGGGCAGCAAGCGCGCGGAGCGTGCGCGGCGTGGGGGCATTTTTTCCCGCCGGGCCGCCCCAAGGCAAAATGCGCCCCCTCGGGGGGCAGCAAGCGCGCGGAGCGTGCGCGGCGTGGGGGCCAACCACTTATTTGCCTTGCCACACGGGCTTGCGCTTCTCGGCGAAGGCCGTGGCGCCTTCCTTCGCGTCGGCCGACGTGAAGATGTGCGCGATCAGCGGGCGCTGGCGGTCGAACATGCCTTCCTGGTCCCAGTCGCCGCCTTGCGCGACGATGCTCTTGGCGGTCTGGACGGCCAGCGGGCCGTTTTCGACAATGGCACGCGCCAGTTCCAGCGCGCCGGCCAGGGCTCCGCCCGGCTCGGTCAGGCGGTTGACCAGGCCGAAGGCGTGGGCGCGTTCGGCGCTCAGCATTTCGCCGGTCAGGATGACTTCCATGGCGATGTGGTACGGCAGGCGGCGCGGCAGGCGCAAGAGGCCGCCGGCGCCGGCCACCAGGCCGCGCTTGACTTCGGGCAGGCCGAACTTGGCGTTGCTGGCGGCCACGATCAGGTCGGAGGCCAGCGCCATTTCGCATCCGCCGGCCAGCGCGTAGCCTTCGACCGCGGCGATCAGCGGCTTCTTGGGCGGGCGTTCGTTCAGGCCGGCAAAACCGCGGCCTTCCACGTAGGGGCGTTGGCCGGACGCGGCGAACGCCTTCAGGTCCATGCCCGACGAGAACGTGCCGCCGCCACCCGTCAGGATGCCGATGCGCACGTCGTCACGGCTGTCCAGCTGGTCCAGCGCGGCGGCCATGGCCACGGCGGTTTCCAGGTTGATGGCGTTCTTGGCCTCGGGACGGTTGATCGTGATGATCTGGATGCCGTCGGTGACTTCCACCGTGATCAGGTCAGACATGGGACTGCTCCTTTTTCGCGAATTTCTCGGAATCGGGTTCCGGGTTTTATATAAGACTCAGGCTCAACCCGGAATCATACGACCATTGGTTTACGGGCGCAGGCAAAGGCCCCCCCGTGTCCACCAGGGGCACATTCGGGGACGCCTTCGGACCCAGATGTAACCGGTACGGCCCCGCCCGGGCCCGCTACAGCCGCAGGCCAGTTAAAATGCCGGGTTTCCCACGCGCGGGGCAGTTTTTGCCCGGCGGCCGAATTCCAAGAATCCTATGCTCACCTTTCAGCAAATCATCCTTACGCTCCAGGAATACTGGGACAAGCAGGGTTGCGCCCTGCTGCAGCCCTACGACATGGAAGTCGGCGCCGGCACCTCGCACACGGCCACGTTCCTGCGCGCCATCGGTCCGGAGCCCTGGCGCGCCGCCTATGTGCAGCCCTCGCGCCGCCCGAAGGATGGCCGCTACGGCGAAAACCCCAACCGCATGCAGCACTACTACCAGTACCAGGTCGTGCTCAAGCCCGCGCCGCCCGAAATCCTGGATCTGTATATCGGTTCGCTGAAGGCGCTGGGCATCGATCCCACGCAGCACGATATCCGCTTCGTCGAGGACGACTGGGAAAACCCCACGCTCGGCGCCTGGGGCCTGGGCTGGGAAGTCTGGCTGAACGGCATGGAAGTGACGCAGTTCACGTATTTCCAGCAGGTCGGCGGCCTGGACTGCACGCCCACCACCGGTGAAATCACCTACGGCCTGGAACGCCTGGCCATGTACCTGCAGGACGTGCAAAGCGTGTACGACCTCGTCTGGACGGAAGGCGCCAACGGCAATCGCGTTCTGTACCGCGACGTGTTCCACCAGAACGAAGTCGAGCAATCCACCTACAACTTCGAACACTCGTCGGCCGAGATGCTGTTTGCGCATTTCAACGACTACGAAGCCGAAGCCAAGCGCCTGATGGACGTGCCGCTGGCGCTGCCGGCCTACGAGGCCGCGCTGAAAGCCGCGCACACCTTCAACATGCTGGACGCGCGCGGCGCGATCAGCGTGACCGAGCGCGCCGCCTACATCGGCCGCATCCGCAACCTGTCGCGCACCGTCGCGCAGGCCTACTACGATTCCCGCGAACGACTGGGCTTTCCCATGCTGGGCCGCGACAAGGCCGCCGGGGAGGCAGCATAAATGACGACGAACATCCGCCCGCTGCTGGTTGAACTGCTGACCGAAGAACTCCCGCCCAAGGCCCTGCAGAAACTGGGCCAGGCCTTTGCCGAAGGCGTGCGCGCCACGCTGGACCGCCACGGCCTGCTGGCCGAGGGCTGCGCCGTCACCCCGTACTCGACGCCGCGCCGCCTGGCCGTGCACCTGTCCGCCGTGCTGGCGCAGGCGCCCGACCAGGCCTATGCCGAAAAGCTGATGCCCGTGAAGATCGGCCTGACCGAAGACGGCAAGGCCACGCCCGCGCTGCAAAAGAAGCTGGCTGCCAAGGGCCTTGAAAACATCGACGTGTCCACCCTGGACCGTGAATCCGACGGCAAGCAGGACTACCTGGTGGCGCGCGGCACGGCCGCGGGTGCGCAACTGGCTGCCGGCCTGCAGGAAGGCATCGAAGCCGCCATCGACGGCCTGCCCATCCCCAAGGTGATGCGCTACCAATTGGCGGACGGCGTCTCCACCGTCAAGTTCGTGCGCCCGGCGCATGGCCTGATCGCCCTGTTCGGCGCGGACGTGGTGCCGGTCTCGGCGTTGGGCCTTGCCGCCGGCCGCGAAACACTCGGCCACCGCTTCATGAGCGAGGGCGCCATTGCCATCGCCGATGCCGACGCCTACGTCGCCACGCTGGCCGAAAAGGGCCATGTCGTGGCCTCGTTCGAGGCGCGCCGCGCCGAGATCCAGCGCCAATTGCAGGAAGATGCGACCCGCCTGTCCGCCACGCTGGGCGATGACCCCGAAGTGGCCGCGCTGCTGGACGAAGTCACCGCGCTGGTCGAGCACCCCACCGTGTACGTGGGCGAGTTCGAAGAGCAGTTCCTGCAGGTTCCGCAGGAATGCCTGATCCTGACCATGCGGCTGAACCAGAAGTACTTCCCGCTGTTCGACCCGGCGACCGGCCGTCTCACCCACCGCTTCCTGATCGTGAGCAACATGCGCACGGACAATCCGGTGAACATCGTCGAAGGCAACCAGCGCGTGGTGCGTCCGCGTCTGGCCGACGCGCAATTCTTCTTTGAAACCGACCGCAAGACGCCGCTGGCCGCGCGTGTCGAACAGTTGGGCTCCATCGTTTATCACAACAAGCTCGGCACCCAGCTCGAGCGCGTCGAGCGCGTGCGCGCGATTGCCCGCGGCATCGCCGGCGAACTGGGCGGCGACGTGTCCGCCGCCGACCGCGCTGCCATGCTGGCCAAGGCCGACCTCGGGTCGAACATGGTCGGCGAGTTCCCCGAGCTGCAAGGCATCATGGGCGCGTATTACGCCGCCGGCGACGGCGAGCCCGCCAGCGTCGTCGAAGCCCTGCGCAGCCAGTACCGCAACCGGTACGACGCGCCGGTCACGCAGGACACCCTGACTGCCGCCACGCTCTTCATCGCCGAGCGCGTCGAAACGCTGGTCGGCATCTGGGCGATCGGCCTGGCCCCCACCGGCGAACGCGACCCCTTCGGCCTGCGCCGCGCCGCGCTGGGCCTGATCAGCGCCTTCGAACAACTGGCCGCGGGCGGCTGGCTGAAGATCAGCCAGAACGGTCCGCTGACGCTGGACGGCCTGCTGCAATTGGCTGCCGGCACGTTCCCGGCCGGCAAGATCCCGGCCGACACGCTGGCCGAGGTCCGCACCTTCATCTATGAACGCTATCGCAACCAGCTCATCAACGACTTCGACCGCAACGCCGTCGAGGCCGTGATCGCGCTGACCCCGCCGCTGCACCAGGTGGCCGAACGCGTGCGCGCCGCCGCCGCGTTTGCGCAGCTGCCCGAGGCCGCCAGCCTGGCCGCCGCCAACAAGCGCATCGGCAATCTGCTCAAGAAGGCCGAGGGCGAGATCGGCGCCGTGAACGACGCCGCGCTGGTGGAGCCCGCCGAAAAGGCGCTGGCCACCGCCGTGGCGGCCCTGCGTCCCAAGGCCGAAGCGCAGCTTGCCGACGGCGACTTCGCCGGCAGCCTGTCCACGCTGGCCCAGGCCCGCGAGCCGGTCGACGCGTTCTTTGCCGACGTCATGGTCATGGCCGAAGACCCGGCCGTGCGCGCCAACCGGCTGGCCCTGCTCGCCCAGCTGCATGGCCTGATGAATCAGGTCGCCGACATCTCCAGGCTCGCCCAGTGAAGCTCATCATCCTCGACCGCGACGGCGTCATCAATCAGGACAGCGACGCATTCGTCAAGACGCCCGACGAATGGATCGCGCTGCCGGGCAGCCTGCAGGCCATCGCGCGCCTCACGCAGGCCGGCTGGAAGGTGGTGGTTGCCACCAACCAGTCGGGCTTGGCACGCGGCCTGTTCGACATGGACACCCTGACGGCCATCCACACCAAGATGCGGCGCGAACTGGCCGCGGTGGGCGGCAGCGTCGATGCCATCTTCATGTGCCCGCACGGCCCTGACGACGACTGCAGCTGCCGCAAGCCGCGTCCCGGCATGTTCGAGCAGATCGGTCACCGCTACGACATCGATCTGGCCGGCGTGCCGGCGGTGGGCGATTCGCTGCGTGACCTGCAGGCCTCGTCGGCCGCGGGGTGCTCACCCTGGCTGGTGCTGACGGGCAATGGCGCCAAGACGCAGGCCAAGGGCGGACTGCCGGACAACACGCGCGTCTGCAATGACCTGTCGGCCGTGGCCGACGCCCTGCTGCAGGACGCGTGACCCGATGGCCCGGCTTCGTTCCTTCCTGTACTTCGTGTTTCTGGCCGTCACGGTCATTCCGTACGCCTTCGCCTGCGTGCTGTGGGCGCCGCTGCCGCTGCACTGGCGCTACAAGCTCACGGTGGGCTGGCCCCGCCTGGCCATCTGGGGCGCCAAGGTCTTCTGCGGCATCCGCTGGCAGGTCAAGGGCTGGGAAAACCTGCCCGACGGCCCGGCGGTGCTGCTGTCCAAACACCAGTCGGCCTGGGAAACCCTGTTCTTCCCGGCCTACATGCCGCGCGAGGTCTGCTTCGTCTACAAGAAAGAGCTGCACATGGTGCCGTTCTTCGGCTGGGGCCTGGCGCTCTTGCGCATGATCGCCATTGACCGCGCCAAGGGCCGCGACGCGTTCGAACAGGTGGTCAAGCAAGGCCAGACCCGCCTGAACGAAGGCCGCTGGCCGCTGCTGTTTCCCGAAGGCACGCGCGTGCCGCCCGGCCAGGCCGGGCGTTTCAAGATGGGCGGCGCGCTGCTCGCTTCGCGCACCGGCGCCGTGGTCATTCCCGTTGCGCACAACGCCGGCGAATGCTGGCGCCGCAACGCCTTCGTCAAGTACCCCGGCATGGTCACCCTGTCGATCGGTCCCGCGATAGAATCCAAGGGACTCACCCCCGACGAACTGAACCAGAAGGTTCAAGCATGGATCGAAGGGGAAATGCGGCGTCTCAACCCCGAAAGGTATGCCCAGCACTGATCAGCTAGAACTCCTGTTCGGTACGCAGGAAGACGACGCGCCCGCGGGCGC
>NZ_JCBANC010000092.1:0-15418 GCF_059760815.1 Achromobacter sp. 1012554356
CCGTCGTGCGGGCTAACCCCAGGCCACGATACGAGGGCGGCGCGGGGGCGGTAATGGGAGTTTCCCGGGTTGACGGCGCGGGCCGTCCGTGGGGACGGATGGTCCGCCAGGCGCTGCATTGCCCGGTGATTGGCGCGATGGCCGCGCGATGAATGAGAAATGGTAAAATCCGCCCGCTGAACCCGGTTTCAACCGGTATGGGAATAGAGGCGAATCGATTTCGCCTTTTTTTATGCGTTTTCGTGCGGCCCCGGGCGTCTACCCCCGGAGCGCGGCAACAGGGATTCCATGTTCGAATTTATTCGCAGCCATCGGCGCTGGATGCAGTTCATCCTGCTGATCTTGATCGTGCCTTCCTTCTTTCTGGTCGGGATTCAAGGCTATGACAGCTTCATGAGCCGGGAGCCCGAGCTGGCGACGGTGGCTGGCCAGCCGATTTCCCGCGCCGAGTTTGACCAGGCGCACCGTAACCAGCTAGACCAGTTCCGCCAGCGCCTGGGCGCCCAGTTCGATCCGGCTGTGATCGATACGCCCGCGCTGCGTGAAGGCCTGCTGAACCAGCTCATCAACCAGCGCCTGCTTGCCAATGTGGCCGCCGACAACCGTTTCTCGGTGTCCGACGAGACGCTGCGCAACACGATCGCCGCCATCCCTGAAGTCCAGGACAACGGCCGCTTCTCGCCCGAGCGCTATCGCCAAGTGCTGGCCGCGCAGGGCATGTCGCCGACGTCGTTCGAAGCCGGCCTGCGCCGTGACCTCGCCATCGCCCGCGTCCTCGAGCCCGTCGGCCAGTCGGCCCGCGCGCCCGCCGAAGTCGTGGCTGCCGTCGATTCGGCGCTGACGCAGGCCCGCACGGTTCAACTGCGCAACTTCTCCGCAGCCGACTTCCGTTCGCAGGTCACCGTCACGCCGGCCGACATCCAGGCCTGGTACGACGCCAACAAGCAGCAGCTGCAGGTGCCGGAACAGGTCCAGGTCCAATACCTGGTGCTTGACGAAGCCGCCGCGACGCAAGGCGTGCAGGTCAAGGACGAAGACCTGGCTGCGTATTACGAACAGAACAAGAACCGCTTCGGCCAGCCCGAGCGCCGCCGTGCCAGCCACATCTTCTTCGAGCTGCCGTCGGGCGCGGAAGATGCCCGCAAGGCCGCGCGCGCCAAGGCGGAAGACGTCGCCAAGCAGGCCGCAGCCGATCCCGCCAAGTTCGCGGAACTGGCCGCCCAGAATTCGCAGGACTCGGGGTCGGCCGCCAAGGGCGGCGACCTGGGCTGGATTGCCCCGGGCGCCCAGGCGGGCCCGCTGGACAAGGCCATCTTCGGCCTCGCCCAGAACCAGGTGTCCGGCGTGGTCGAAAGCCCGTTCGGCCTGCATATCCTGAAGGTCACTGAAATCAGCCCGGCCGCCATCAAGCCGCTGGCTGAGGTCAAGGACCAGATCACCGCCGAAGTCCGCAAGCAGATCGCCGCGCAACGCTTCTCTGAAATGGCCAGCCAGCTGAACAAGCAGGTCTACGACCAGCGCGACAGCCTGCAACCGGCCGCCGACGCCGTCGGCCTGAAGCTGCGCACCGCCTCCGGCGTGACCCGCGAGGGCCTGCTGCCTGCCGACAAGGCCGGCCCGGGTTCCGCCGCCGACAGCCCGGACGCCGCGCTGCTCGACAACCCGCGTGTGCGCCAGGTGCTGTTCTCGCCCGACGTGCTGCGCGAAAAGCAGAACTCCGGTGTGATCGAACTGTCGCCCGACACGATGGTGGCCGTTCGCGTGGCCGCCGTCGAGCCGGCGCATGTGCCGCCGCTGGACAAGGTCAGCGAAGTCATCCGCGGCAAGTTGCTCGACGAGCGCTCGGCCGAAGCCGCCAAGAAGGCCGGTGAGGCGGCGCTGGCTGCCAACAAGGCCAATCCCGCCGCCACTGAAGGCTTCGGACCCGCCATCACCGTGACGCGCCAGAATCCGCAAGACCTGTCGCGCCAGGTGCTGGACGCCGTGATGCGCCTGCCCTCGGCCGCGCTGCCCGCGTTCACGGGTGTGCAATCCGGCGTGGACTACACGCTGGTGCGTCTGGAAAAGGTGGAAGCCGGCAAGGCGGAAGCCGCCGACAAGGAGCGCCTGGCGCAGCAACTGGCGGGCGCCTGGGGCCAAGCCGAAAACGAGGCCTTGATCCGCATGCTGCGCGAGCAGTACGAGGTGAATGTCACGCCTGCCGCCGCCGATGTCATCCGCGGCGACCAGGCCCAGGCCGCGGGCTGATCGCCTTAGGAACCCCTCAGTTCAACATGGGCCGCAGCGCCGGCCACACGTTGTCCAGCAATTGAGGCTGGGCATCCTCGTTAGGGTGGATGCCGTCAGCCTGAAACATCGCCCGGTTCGTTGCGATACCTTCCATCAGGAAGGGCACGAGCCGGGCGTTTTCGTTTTTGGCGACATTGGAAAACACCGCGGCAAAGCGTTGGGCGTAGTCCCGGCCGTAATTGGGCGGAATCTGCATCCCGACGATCAGCACGTCGGCATCGGCCTTGCGCGCCGCCTGGGTCATGGTCCGCAGGTTCTGTTCGGTCATGTTCAGGGGCAGGCCGCGCAGGGCGTCATTGGCGCCCAGTTCCAGCACCACGACGGCCGGCGCGTGCTGGCGCAGCAGAGCGGGCAGGCGGGCAACACCGCCGCTGGTCGTATCGCCGCTGATGCTCGCATTGACGACCTGGAACTTCGGGTATTGTTCGGAGATCCTCGCGGACAGCAGGGGCACCCAGCCCGTGCCGCGCTTGATGCCGTATTCGGCGGACAGGCTGTCGCCCACCACCAATACGGTGCGCGGCGAGGAACCCTGGGCCGCCGCGACGGTCTGAGCGTGGGCGGGCGCGGCCACGGCGGTCGCGAAGGCAGTCACAAGAAGCAGACGGGAAAATAGGCGCATGGATAGCAATAACTCAATCGTGGTGAAAGGGCTGGGCAAGCGGGTGGCCGATGCCGGCGGGTCGCTTTCTATCCTGGAAGGAATTGATTTTACGGTCGCGGCGGGTAGCGCCGTCGCCATCACGGGCAGCTCAGGCTCGGGCAAGTCCACTTTGCTGGGACTGCTGGCCGGTCTGGATGTTCCCAGCGTGGGCAGCGTACACCTTGCGGGCCAGGACTTGTTCGCGCTGGACGAAGACGGCCGCGCGCGCCTGCGGGCCAATCATGTCGGCTTCGTGTTCCAGTCATTCCAGCTGTTGCCAAACCTGACCGCGCTGGAAAACGTGATGCTGCCGCTGGAACTGGCCGGACAGTCCGCGCGCGAGGCCGCGCAGGCCATGCTGGAGCGGGTCGGGCTGGGCGCGCGACTGCACCATTATCCGCGCACGTTGTCGGGCGGCGAACAGCAGCGCGTGTCGCTGGCCCGGGCGTTTGTGGTGCAGCCGGACCTGCTGTTTGCCGATGAACCCACCGGCAGCCTCGACGCCGCAACCGGCGTGACGGTCATCGATCTGATGTTCGACCTGCACCGCGAACACGGTACGACGCTGGTGCTGGTCACGCACGATCCGCAACTGGCGGCGCGCTGCGGGCGGCAACTGGTGTTGGCGGCCGGCCGCATGGTGCCGGACGCCTGAAGCCAATTGCAATTCGCAAATTGCAATTGGAGATTTCGATAGAAAACACCGTTTGTGTCTGCGCAGCGTCACTCGGAAAAAATGCCTGAATTCCGATTGCTGCCGCAAATGCTCGAGAGTAGGCTGATTTGCAAGTCAGTCGGCAGGAACGCCAACGCACACGCAGCGGCTCACGCCTTGCAGTTGGTCGGATGGTGAACTTGGCTCGGCCTTAGCTTTTACGCAGAAGTGCCGCTAATGGAATGAAGAATGCCGTGTCGTTCTATTTCTTCCCAAGCCAAGGAGTTGCCATGTCTGTTCGTGCATCTATCCATGCGTCCTTGTTTGTTGCGTTGCTGGCGCCTGCGGTTGCCAGTGCCAGCGGTGGCGTCATCCGCTTTGTCGGGGCCATTGTGGAACCGGCGCTCTGCATGCCGCGCGTGACGCCGGCAAGCGCGGCTGCGCTTCCCCGAGTGGCCTGCGCGCCGGAATTCCGGACGCACGCAGTCGATCCGGCGCTGCGGGTCAAGACCTCGGTGCGGGAAGTGCCTGCGCAAAATACCGAAGCGCCGGCTTCGGGCAAGCGCTATCTGGTGACGCTGGAATACCTGTAGGACTGGCGCTGTCCCAGCGTGCCAGGACAGCTTGAACCAGGTAACGCGCGGACGGCCCGGCCGCCGCGCGGTCAGCCCAGGTTGCGGATTTCCACCACGGGATCAACGTCCGCTGCATAATTCACGCCGTCGATTTCAAAGCCGAACAGCCGCAGGAAATCGCGCTTGTAGCCCGCAAAATCCGTCAGCGCATAGAGGCTGCTGGTGTCGACCTGATTCCACAGCGCTTGCACGCGCGCCTGCACCTTCGGATCCAGTTCCTTGTAGTCGGCGCGCAGCCGTCCTTCGTCGTCCAGGATCGGCGTCGGGCCGCACAGGCTGTCGCGATAAAGCCCATATACCTGTTCGATGCAGCCTTCGTGCGTGCCGTCTTCCTTCATGACCTTGAAGAGCAGCGACAGGTACAGCGGCATCATCGGAATAGCCGAGCTGGCCTGCGTCACCACGGCCTTCAGCACCGATACCCGCGCGTCGCCGCCGCGTGCGGCCAGCTTGGCGCGGATGTCCAGAACGCGCTGGTCCAGGTCTTTCTTGGCCGCGCCGATGGAACCGTTCCAGTACACGTCGTGCGTGATCTTTTCGCCTAGATAGGTGAAGGCGGTGGTGGTGGCGCCGTCGGCCAGCACGCCGGCATCCAGCAGCGCGTCGATCCACATCTGCCAGTCTTCGCCACCCATCACGGCGACGGTGGCGTCGATCTCGTCTTGCGAGGCGGGCTCAAGCACGCCGTCCTTGATGAGTTCCTTGTCGGTATCCAGGCCATGCAAGGTCACGGACTTGCCGATAGGCTTGAGCGTGGAGGTATAGACCTGGCCTGTCTTCGGGTGCGTGCGGCGCGGGGCGGCGAGGCTGTAGATGACCTGGTCGACCTGGCCCAAATCCGCCTTGATGGCGGCGATGGTCTTTTGCTTGATTTCGTCGGAGAAGGCGTCCCCGTTGATGCTTCTGGCGTACAGCCCTTCGGCTTCGGCGAACTTGTGGAACGCGGCGCTGTTGTACCAGCCCGGCGTGCCCGCCTTGCTGGCGTCGCCCGGCCGTTCGAAGAAGACTCCCAGCGTCTGCGCGCCACAGGCAAAGGCCGCGCTGATTCGCGCGGCCAGTCCATATCCCGTGGACGCGCCCAGGATCAGCACACGCTTGGGGCCCCCGGACACCGGTCCTTGCGCCTTCACGTAGTCGATCTGTTGCTTCACGTTGGCTTCGCAGCCGGCAGGATGGGTGGTGACGCAGATGAAACCGCGCACGCGGGGCTTGATGATCATGGGAGCCTCTTGTTGGGAATACGCCAGGAGCCGATGCCGGAATGGGAATCAGGCGAAGCGCATTGTACGGGAGGCGGCAGACTCGCAATTTCGAATCTGTCGCCGTTCAGCGCCGGGCCTACGTGCCGCGGGCAGTCCGCGCCGCAGCGGCGCTTTGCGCGCGGCCGCGCCGCCATTCGATCATGCCGATTCCCACGCCGCTGGTGCAGATGATGGCGATGCCCAGCCAGGTGAGCGGGTCGGGAAAATGGCCCCACACAAGCCAGCCCACCGACGTGGCGCTGATGATCTGCAGGTAGATGAACGGCGCCAGCGTGGACGCCGGCGCGCGGCGGTAGGCGGCGATCTGGAACAGGTGTCCCACGCAGCCCGTGATGCCGGTCGAGATCAGCACGGCCCAGTCGAACGCCGACAAGGCCTGCAGGAAGGGCAGGGCGGGCGGCAGGATGAAGGGCAGGGCAAGGGTCAGGCAGATCGTGCCCACCGCGCCGCTCCAGATCAGCGAGGTGAACGGATCGTCGCCGGCGACGCGGCGCGTGGCGATGAACTGGGCCGTGAAGCAACAGGCCGTCAGCAGGCCGAAGATCGTGCCGACCGGATGCAGGCCGCCGCCGGGGCGGATGACGATCAGCACGCCAACGAAAGCGATGCCGGCCGCGACGAAGCGCGACATGCGCGCGGGTTCCTTCAGGATCCACGGCGCCAGCGACAGCACAAGCAACGGCGCCAAGAAATTGATGGACGTGGCCTCGGCCTGGGGGATGTAGCTCAGTGTCGTGAAGAACATGAGCGTGGCCAGGAACATCGAGCCGCCGCGAATAAGCTGCTCACGCGGCTTGGTGCTGCGCAACACGCGCATGCCGCGCGCGGGCAGCACGAGCGCCAGCACCAGGATTAGATGGATGGCATAGCGGAACCACGACAACACGAGCAAGGGTACGCCCGCGTCCATGACCCATTTGCCGCTTGCGTCCAGGCACGACAGGGTCCACATCGACAGCACCAGCAGCAGCACACCGATCATCGGGCCGCGTGCGGCGGTCGCGCCGGGGCGCGGGCGACCGTTATCGGCCGGGGACATGGACGGTACTCCTTTCAGCGTGCACGGGGCATGGCCCCTTTGGGGCGATGGGCGGCTGACATGATACGCTCATCGCGCCGGGGGAAAAGGCCAATGATAGAACTACGCAACGTCGAAACATTTTTCTGGGTCGCCACGCTGGGCAGCTTTCGCGCCGCGTCCGACAAGCTCAACACCACGCAGCCTGCCGTGTCGCAGCGCATCGCTTCGCTGGAGGCCGACCTGGGGGTCAAGCTGTTCGAGCGTGATGCGCGCGGCGTCAAGCTGACCGCCAAGGGCCACGAACTGCTGTCGCACGCGGAGCGCATGCTGCAGGTGCGGCGCGACATGTTCGAAGCCGCGCGCGAGCAGAACGTCATGTCAGGCACCGTGCGCATCGGCGTGGCCGAGACCATCGTGCAGACCTGGCTGCCCGCGCTCATCGAACTGATCCACGCGACGTATCCCGCGCTTGTGCTGGAAATCGAGGTGGACACGACGCATGTGCTGCGTTCGCACCTGATGTCGCGCCAAATCGATCTGGCCTTCCTGATGGGCCCGGTGCTGGAGGCGCGGGTCGAGAACCTGCCGCTGTGCACCTATCCGCTCGCGTGGGTCGCCAGTCCGCTGCTGGATCTGGGGCCTGAACCCCTGACGCTTGCGACGATCGGCAAGCTGCCGATCATCACATATCCGTCCAACAGTTCGCCTTACCGCATCGTGCGCGACATGTTGACCCGAGCGGGCGTGGCGTCGCCGCGCATGTATGGCAGCGCCTCGATGTCGATGGTGGTGCGCATGACGCAGGACGCCATCGGCACCAGCGTCATCGCGCCCGTGTTTTTGGGCAAGGAGCTGGCGCGGGGCGAGTTGCGAATTCTGCAGGTGCAGGCCGACCCGCTGCCCGAACTGAGCTTTACCGCAACCTGGGTGCAGGGCCCCGACAGTCATGCCGTGCGCGTCATTGCGCAGCTGGCGCAAAAGGTCGCCGCACAGACCTGAACGGCAAAAACTCCCGTAGGTGTTTTCCCGACTCGGTGGCGCCGCCGGGGGCCTTTCAACGTGCCCGAGACGCCAGCCTTCGCGCGTGACAGCTGGCCGCAAAGCCGCGCCGATGCGTCGTTTGCGCGAAATTGCGCTGCAGCGGCCCGCGAGACCCAAAAAATATTTATACCCCCACATCGGAACATACGATTGGACGGTCGCCGCCCCTGACGATGCAATGGCGCTCATAACGGAGTAGCGGCTGGATACACATCCGTGACCACCGATTCCTACAGGCGCGCGACCAGGACAACGGGATCCCGCGCGCGACACACGATCCCGCAGCCAGGAGTTTTTCCATGAAGAAGTCCCTTGCTTTCGCCGCCATCGCCGCCAGCCTTCTGGCCGGCGTCGTCCACGCCCAGGACCTGCCCAAGACCCACTTGAAGATCGTGGGCGGCCTGTCGAACCTGACCGCCTATAACGACTACGAAAAGCCGTTCTGGACTAAGACCATACCCGAGCAGTCCAAGGGGCAGGTCACGGCGGAGATCAAGGGCTTCAATGAAATGGGCTTGAAGGGGCCCGAGCTCCTGCGCCTGATGTCGCAGGGCGTGATCGAATTCGGCACCGCCACGCTGTCCTACTTTGCCAGCGACAATCCGATCAACGAGGCCATCGACCTGGCCGGCCTCGCGCCCGACGTCAAGACCGCGCGCGCCGTGACCGAAGCCTTCGAACCCGTCTACGCCAAGCTCTACGGCGAAGGCAACAACGTCAAGCTGCTGGGCATTTCCACCTATCCGGCGCAAGTGCTGTTCTGCAATGCCGAGATCAAGGGCCTGGCCGACATCAAGGGCAAGAAGGTCCGCACCAGCAGCCGCACCACGGCCGAGTTCGTCGAGGCGCTGGGCGGTTCGAGCGTGACGATGGCCTTTGGCGAAGTCGTTCCCGCGCTGCAAAACAAGGTCGTCGATTGCGCCATCACGGGCTCGCTGTCGGGCTATTCCGCCAAGTGGTACGAGGTGTCCACGCACCTGGTCGCGCTGCCGATCAACTGGAATCAGCAGATCCATGCCGTCAACCAGAAGGCCTGGGACAAGCTGGATCCGAAGGTGCGCACGTTCCTGCAAGCCCAGATCACGACGCTGGTCGACAACATCTGGGATGCCGCCGCCCGCCAGACGCAGGAAGGCTATGACTGCAACACCGGCGCGGCCGCATGCCCCTTCCCGGTCAAGGGCAAGATGGTCCTGGTGCAGCCGTCCGAGGCCGATCAGGCGCTCCTCAAGAAGGTGGCGCAAGAGGCCGTCCTGCCCAAGTGGGCCGCCCGCTGCTCGGCGCAGTGCGTGAAGGACTGGAACGCAACCGTCGGCAAGACGCTGAACCTGACCGCAAGCAAGTAAGTGCCAGGATGCGCCGGCCCGCGGGCCGGTGCAGATTACGGCCGGTGATGGCGCGCGGTAGCCCGTGACCTTTGCATGAGGTCCGCGGCGCCCGCACGCGATGGCAGGCCCTGCCACCCGAGGTTCCATCCATGACTCAAACCGAACACTTCCGTCTGCTCGGCGGCCTTTTGCGGCGCGCGGAGAGCTTTTCCCGCGCGGCTGTGTGGGCCGGCGGCGCCCTGACCGTGGCCAGCGTGCTGCTCATCTCCTTCGACGTGCTGGCCCGCAAGTTCCTGGGCTTCACGACCGGGGGCGCGGATGAACTGTCCAGCTACGCGTTTGCCATCAGCACTTCCTGGGCGCTGGCGTTCGCCACGCTGCAGCGCGCCAACGTGCGCGTCGATGTGCTCTACCAATATTTGCCAGTGCGCCTGTCGGCCGTGCTGGATTGGATTTCCATGGTGGCGATGGCCGTCTTCATGGTGTTCCTGACGTATTACGCCTACGACGTGGTGGTGACGTCCTGGACGCAGAAGTCGGCGGCCAACACGCCGCTCGCCACGCCGCTGTGGATCCCGCAGGGCCTGTGGGTGCTGGGTCTGGCGTGGATGTGCATCACGGTCGCGCTGATGCTGGCGCGGGCGTCCGCCGCGCTGGTCACGGGCGACATTGAACTGGTCAAGCAGATCTGCGGCGTGCGTTCGGCGCAGGAAGAAGCTGACGAGGAAGCCGCCGCCGGCGAGCGCATGGTGAAGGGAGAAGCCGCATGATTGCCACCGCTTTGACACTGCTGCTGGTCCTGATCGGCCTGTCCATCCCCGTGGGCGCCGCGCTCGGCGTGCTGGGCCTGATCCTGGACCCGATGTTCTCGATGCTGCCGCTGACGCGGGCCATCGGCGAGATCTCCTGGAGTTCGAACAACGAGTTCCTGCTGGTCGCGATTCCGCTGTTCATCATGCTGGGCGAGGTTCTGCTGCGCGCCGGCTTTGCCGAGCGCATGTACAGCGCGATGAGCCTGTGGCTGTCGTGGCTGCCGGGCGGATTGATGCACGCGAACATCGGCGCCTCGACGCTGTTCTCGGCGACCTCGGGCTCCAGCGTGGCAACCGCCGCCACTGTGGGCACCGTCGCCATTCCGCAGATCCGCAAGTATGGCTACAACGAGCCCCTGTTCCTCGGCAGTCTCGCCGCGGGCGGCACGCTGGGCATCCTGATCCCGCCGTCGATCAACCTCGTCATCTATGGCGTGCTGACGAACTCGTCGGTACCCAAGCTGTACCTGGCCGGCATCATCCCCGGTTTTGCGATGGCAGCGCTGTTCATGCTGACGGTCGTGATCGCCTGCGTGGCCAAGCCGTCGTGGGGTGGCAAGAAGATCCACGCGACGTGGGGCGAACGCATCGCCAGCCTCGTGCATCTGGCGCCGCCGCTCGGCATCTTCTTCCTGGTGGTCGGTTCGATCTACGCGGGCCTGGCGACGCCGACCGAGGCCGCTGCGCTGGGCGTGCTGGGCGCGTTCATCCTGGCCGCGTGGTTCCGCCGCCTGACGTGGTCGATGCTGCGCGAGGTGCTGGAAGGCACGATGCGGTCCACGGCCATGATCATGCTGATCGTCATCGCCGCCAGCTTCCTGAACTTCGTCATGTCCGCGACGGGCCTGACCGATGCGCTGACCAAGTCCATCACCGGCCTGGGCCTGTCGCCGGGCTGGATGCTGCTGATCGTGGTGATCTTTTACCTGGTGCTGGGCTGCTTCATGGAGACGCTGTCGATGATGATCACGACGATCCCCATCGTGGCGCCCATCATGATCGGCCTGGGCTACGACCCGATCTGGCTGGGCATCGTCATCATCGTGCTGGTCGAGGCCGCCCTCATCACGCCGCCCGTGGGCCTGAACCTGTTCGTCGTGCAAAGCCTGCGCAAGAGCGGCTCGATGAGCGCCGTGATTGTCGGCAGCCTGCCGTTCGTGGCGGCCATGTTCGTGATGCTGGCGCTGCTGGCGTTCTGGCCCGACATCGCGCTGTGGTTGCCGCGCGTCTTCGGTTGATAGCTCTTTGATTCCGGCGCGGCAACCACCCCGGCTTCCCACTCTTCTTCGCAGGACTGATATGAAAGCCGTATTCAAAATCGACGACGCCAATCCCCGCCAGGTGGAAGTGGCCTTCAACAAAGTGATCGTGGCGGGCTGGGCCGGCCGCGACATGGCCGCCATCGAACACCATATCGAGGAACTGGCCGCAATCGGCGTGCCGCGTCCGAGCAGCGTGCCGCTGTATTACCGCATCGCCGAGAATCAGCTCACGCAGTCGGCCAACGTGCAGGCGCTAGGCGAGGAATCGTCGGGCGAAGTCGAGACGTTTGTTTTTGCGGTCGATGGCGAGATGTACGTCAGCATCGCGTCCGACCACACCGACCGCAAGCTGGAGACGGTCAGCGTGGCGATGTCCAAGCAGGTCTGCGTGAAACCCGTGGGCACCGAGGCCTGGCGGCTTGCGGACGTGGCGGGGCACTGGGACGAGCTGATCATCCGCGCCTACATCGTCGAGAATGGCGAGAAGGTGCTGTACCAGGAAGGCCCGCTGTCCACGTTGCGCACGCCGCAGGACCTGATCGCGGGCTATACGGGCGGCGGCGCGATCCTGCCGGAAGGCGCGGGCATGACCTGCGGCACGGTGGCCGCCATCGGCGGCATCCGCCCGGCGGCGGATTTCACGATGGAACTGCACGATCCGCGCCTGAACCGTACGCTGCGCCACCGCTATCATGTCGAGTCGCTGCCCGTGGTCGCCTGAAGGCCGCCACGCTCGGCGCTGAATCCGGGCGCGTTCCTTGCGAAGGCGTCCGTCCGAACACTTACGCCGCCAGGCGGCATTAGGACAATGATGGTTTCGACCTTGAATGATCTGACCTCGGCCCTGCGTGAGGGCCGCAGCACCTCCGTTGCGCTGACCGAAGCCGCGCTGGCGCGGGCCCAGGATCCGGCGGGCGAGGGCGCTCGCGCCTTCACCAAGCTCTATGCCGATTCGGCGCTGGCGCAGGCGCGCGCGTCGGACACGCTGCGCGCGGCCGGCATCGTCCGGTCGGCGATCGAAGGGCTGCCCATCAGCATCAAGGACCTGTTCGACATCAAGGGCGAGACCACGATGGGCGGCTCGGTTGCGCGCGAAGGCGAGCCTGCCGCCGAGGAAAGCGCCGAGGTCGTGCAGCGCCTGATCGCCGCGGGCGCCGTCATCATCGGCCGGACCAACATGACGGAGTTCGCCTATTCGGGGCTGGGCATCAATCCGCATTACGGCACGCCGCTCAATCCGTACGACCGCGCCACCGGCCGCATTCCCGGCGGCTCGTCGTCCGGCGCGGCGGTGTCGGTTGCGGACGGCATGGCAGTCGCGGGCATCGGGTCGGATACGGGCGGCTCCGTACGAATTCCTGCCGCGCTGTGCGGCCTGACGGGGTTCAAACCCAGCGCCTGGCGGGTTTCCATGCAGGGCGTGCTGCCCTTGTCGGCGAATCTGGATTCCATCGGCCCCATCGCCGCCAGCGTGCGCTGCTGCGCCGAACTCGACGCCATCCTGTCGGGCGACGCGGGACCTTTGCCGCAGGCGCTGCCGGTGCGTGGCCTGCGCCTGGCCATTCCGACGACGCTGGCGCTGGACGCCATGGACAAGCATGTCTCCGACACCTTTGCGGCGGCGGTGCAGCGGCTGGAAGCAGCCGGCGCACTGATCGACCGGATCGAGATTCCGGAATTCGCCGAACTGGCCGCCATCAACAGCAAGGGCGGCTTCACTGCCGCCGAGGCCTGGGCCTGGCACCGCGACCTGATCGCACGCGCGGGCAAGCGCTACGATCCGCGCGTGGTGTCGCGCATCATGCGCGGACAGGACATGACGGCGGCCGATTACATCGAACTGCTCGACGCGCGCGAGGCGTGGGTGGCAGCCGTGGACCACCGCATTGCCGGGTACGACGCGCTGATCATGCCCACGACGCCCATCGTGGCGCCGCCCGTTGCGGACCTGCAGGGATCCGACGAGGCCTATTACGCTGCCAACGGGCTCATCCTGCGCAATCCCACCCTCATCAACTTCCTGGACGGCTGCGCGCTGTCCTTGCCCTGCCACGCGGCGGGCACGGCGCCCGTGGGCTTGATGATCGCGGCCAGCAATGGCGCGGACCGCCGCGTCCTCGGCATCGGCCTGTCGGTCGAAGACCTGTTCGCCGCCCGCTGAGCGGCGTTTTCCCGCAACGAGAGATCCCATGCCAGACGCCGAAAACGTTAGAACCAGCCTCGCGCTTGCCCGCCAGGCGCGGCTGGATGCCCGCAGCGGCCGCCTGACCGGTCCCACGGCGAATCTGGCGCCTGGGCACGTTCAGGCCAACCTGGCGATTCTGCCGCGCGCGCTGGCGGCGGATTTCCTGCATTTCTGCCAGCGCAATCCCAAACCGTGCCCCTTGCTGGCGATGTCCGAGCCGGGCGACCCGGCGTTGCCCGAGCTCGGCGCGGATATCGACATCCGCACCGACATTCCGCGATACCGCGTCTGGAAGGACGGCGAACTCGTGGCCGAGCCGACGGATGTGCGCGACCTCTGGCGCGACGATCTCGTGTCGTTCCTGATCGGCTGCTCGTTCTCGTTCGAGGAGGCGATGCTGGACAACGGGCTGCCCGTGCGCCACATCGAGCAGGGCAGCAACGTGCCCATGTACCGCACCAGCATCGCGACGCAGCCGGCCGGCGTGTTCGGCGGTCCGCTGGTGGTGTCGATGCGGCCCCTGAAGGCGGCGGACGCGATCCGGGCGATCCAGGTGACGTCGCGCTTCCCGTCGGTGCACGGCGCGCCCGTTCACATTGGCGATCCGTCGCTTATCGGCATCGCGGATATCGGCCGCCCCGATTATGGGGATCCGGTGGAGATCCGCCCCGGCGAAATGCCAGTGTTCTGGGCCTGCGGCGTCACGCCGCAGTCGGTGGTGGCTGCGGTGCGGCCGGAATTCTGCATCACGCATGCGCCGGGCCATATGCTGGTCACCGACCTCATCAACAGCCGCATGGCGGTGTTCTGACCCGGACGGGCCCGTGGACGGCCCGTCGGCGGGCCGTCAGCGCAATTGCATCAGCGCCTTTACGCGCTGGTCGTAATCGGGCGGGAAGGTCCAGAAGCGCATGCCTTGCTGCGTAAAGCCTTCCTGCAGGCCGCGTTCGGCCGGCGCCTTGTGCCATAGGAATTGCATCAGCACGTCGCTGCTGACCCACGCGTTGCCGAACCAGAAGCTGTGGGCGCGGCGATTCATATCGGGAATGGCGCGCGGATCGACCCAGATCATGTCGAAGTTCAGCCGCTGCGACGCGGCGTTGATGAACGCCACCTGTTCCTCGGTCAGGTCGTCCGCATTGGGACGGCCCGCGCGGGACGCCCGCTGGTGGCGTGCCGCGAAGCGCAAGGCGCGATCATCAAGATTGGCTCCCAGGCTCACGCGTTCGGTCAGGTCGATGTACTGGCGCAGGTCCGTCACGAAACGGTAGGTGTCTTCGTCGGGCGCCGCGAAATAGATCTGGCCCAGGCGCAGCCGTGCGCGCAGCGCCTCGCGGCTTTCGCCGTCGCGGGGTTGTGCCAGCGTGGCGAGTCCTTCACTGGCGATCCGCGCGCCCGCGCTGAACGCCAGCACGTTGATGTGCTCGGCATTCGTGTTGCGCGCGAGCAATTCCAGGAGGCGTGCGAAGGCGGGCACCGAGGCCCGCGCGGTTCGGACATCCGTGGCATAGGACAGCAGGCTGCCGGCCGACGGCCAGAGAAAGGCCAGGACGACCGCCTGGCGGCCTGTGAAGTGATGAAACTGCGCGGCCTGCGCGGTGCCACGCCACACCGCGTTGTTAAAGCCGTGCACGTAGACGATCAGGTCCCGGTGACGGCTGACCGCCAGGGCGTCGTTGATGAGCGCAAAGTAAGCCTGTGCCTCGGGCGAGGTTTCCGCATCGCTTTGCGGGGTGAGGGCAACGAGTTCCTCCATGCGCTCCAGGCTGAGCACCGGCCGGCCGCGCTGACTGCCCGAGGTGGAAAGCTGGCGCAACTGATCCCAGTCCAGCGTGCCGTCGCCAATCTGCACCTTGGCCACACCCATGCGCAGTGTGTCGCTGGGAAAGATCGAATAGAAGGGTTGGCGCGATTCCAGGAAGACGGCGCGGTTGGTGGCGTAGAGCAGCGGAATCGAGGTGATGTCGGCCGTGTCCTTGTGCGCGAAGGGGTCGACCTGGCCCGTCGTGAACTTGACCGGCGTGGGCATCAACTGCACCGGGGAGGAGCAGGCTGTCAGCAGCGTCATGAGCAGCGCGGCCAGCACGGCGCGGGCGGTTCGCAATTGGCGGACCGGCGGCGCAAGCGAGCGGGCATCGAGGAAACGCATGCGGTGGGCCCGGATCAGGTGGGAGGATTGGCGCGGCGCGGGCGCCAACGGCGACGCGCGCTGCATTACCGTCATTCCATTGACATCGGCAAAGGCACGCGAGGATTGTCGCCGTGGTGGAGGCGGGGGGCAAGGG
>NZ_JCBANC010000093.1:0-15151 GCF_059760815.1 Achromobacter sp. 1012554356
CGCCCCCGTGTCCATCGCCCGCCCCGCTGCCGCGCGTCAATGAGCCTGATTTCCCCTTCCCTTGCGCAGCGGATCGAGCAGGCCCGCCAGGCGCAGCTACGCGCGCAGAAAACCGCCGCCGCGAGCGGCTGGCGGCCCAGCGATAGCGACCGCCAGGACCGCTATGCGCGCTGGCACGTCGAGGACGCCGTTGAACAGGATTCCGAGAACTGGCTGCTGAGCTACCTGGACCTCATCACGCTGCTGCTCGCGATGCTGGTCGTGATGCTGGCCGTCACCATGCACGGCGGCGCCACCGGCAAGTCCGAGCAGCCCGTCGAACTGGTCGGCACGCTGGCCGGTAGCGGCCTGCCCAAGTACGACGGCGAGTATTCCGAATTCGAGACCGTGCAGATTCCGGCCAGCTGGACTGAGCTGCCCGCTCCCGCCACCGCCGCTACTACCGCCACGCCTGCCCCGGCAGAAGACGAGGTCGTGGTGGCCGAGGCCGCCCCGCCGCTGACCGCGCCGTCCAAGGAATCGCTGGGCCTGGCGGACCTGGGCAATTCAGTGGACGTGATCGTCAATGAGCAGTCGGTCAGCTTTCGCATCAGCAACGAACTGCTGTTCGCCTCGGGCCAGGCCACGCTCAGCACCGCAGGTCTGGACGTGATCAAGCGCCTGGCCGGCATCCTCAACAAGAACGACTACCAGGTCTCGGTCGAAGGCCACAGCGATCCCGTGCCGATCCTGACCAAGCAGTTCGCCTCGAACTGGGAGCTGTCCAGCAGCCGCGCCACCAGCGTGCTGCGCGAGCTGGTGCGCGATGGCGTGACGCCGCAGCGGCTGCGCGCGGTGGGCTACGCGGAAACGCGGCCGATCGAATCCAACGACACGGCAGCAGGCCGCGCCGCCAACCGCCGCGTCGAACTCATCATGGACATCACGCCGCAGCAGCCGAAGACCGCCGCCGCCCCGCAGACGCCCGCCGCCGGCAAGCCGGGCAACGCGCCGCAAGCCGCCGCCCCCGTGGCGAAACCGGCCGTGCCGGATGCAACGCCGTCCGCGGCGAAGGCGGCCGCGCCGGACGCCAAAGCGCCTGCGAACGCCATGAAGGCGCCCGCTCCCGCCGCACCGGCGCAATCCTGATCCGCGATCCCTTTCCTTCCAGAAAACCGGCGCAAGCCGGTTTTTTATTGCCGGCTGGTCGCATATTGGAGATGTAAAGGACGCTTGACACACCGAGGCACGCCCGCCAGAATGTCAAGTACGCTTTACATCAACAAGGGCATTCCCATGAATCAACAACAAGCCAAGCGCCGCTATTTCAAGGAACTGGGCTTCTCGATGGCGCTCTACGCCGTCCTGCTGGTCGGTGCGCTTCGGCTCAGCTTCGACATGCAACCCGGCGCATTGCGCACCGTGGTGCTGCTCACGCCCATGCTGGCGTTTCTGCTGGCGCTGCGGGCCGTCGTGCGCGCCGTGCGCGGGTCCGACGAATTCATCCGCAAGACCACGCTGGAACACCTGGCCATTGCTGCCGCCGTCACCGCCGGCGTCACGTTCACGTATGGATTTCTTGAGATCGCCGGCTTTCCCAAACTGAGCATGTTCGTGGTCTGGCCGCTGATGGGCGGAGTCTGGGCGTTCACCACCATCGTCGACACGCTGCGCCATCGATGAAAAACAGCATCCGCGAATTGCGCGCCGCGCGCGGCTGGAGCCAGGCCGCGCTGGCTGAACGCCTGGACGTCTCGCGCCAGACCGTCAACGCCATTGAGACGGGCCGATACGATCCGAGCCTGCCGCTCGCCTTCGCCATCGCCCGCGTGTTTGAAACGTCCATCGAATCGATCTTCCAGGAAGATTGAGGCGATTTTTCCGGCATGGCGCGGACGCCGGGATCGGCGTTAACCTAGCGGACCCGCCGCTCGCGGCGACCCCAGTCCGCCCCGGAGTCCCCATGCCGTACATGCTGCTGATCGTCGAACCGGTGGGCCAGCGCGCCCAGCGCACGCCCGAGGAAGGGCGCGAGGCCTATGCGCAGATGGTGCGCTACGCCGAATCCCTGCAATCCCGCGGCCTGCTCACGCGCGCCGAATCCCTCAAGTCCGATGCCGAAAGCGTGCGCCTGCGCGTGCGCGACGGCGAACGCCAACTGATGGACGGCCCCTACGCCGAGGCCAAGGAAATGATCGGCGGATTCTTCCTTTTGACCTGCGAGTCGCGCGAAGAAGCGCTGGCGCTGGCCGCCGAATGCCCGGCCGCGCAGTGGGCCACGGTTGAAGTCAGGGAGCTGGGCCCCTGCTTCATGTAGCGCCAAAGGCGGCCTGCGCAAGGGCGCGGGGCCAGACCGGCCGTCGTTTCGCGGCCAGCCGCCGCCGGATCAGCAATTGCCCTTCTTGGCCTGTCCGGGCGGACAGAAGCCGCCACGGCCGCCGCCGTCATGCGGATCGACGACAACGGAGCCTTGCGGGGTGTACACGGCACAGCCGGACAGCACGGAGACGATGAGGGCAAGACTGCACAGAACTTTCATGGCGTTGCTTCAGGGTGGTTAAAGACGCTGCGAGTGTATGGGACCCGCCTGCAACAAGGCCTGGACCTTCGTAACGGGGTGCTAGGACGGCGATACATTCGCTTGACTCGGTGTTTACCCTAAGCAGGCGATGTGCTTGTCGATATCACACCACGCCGTTCGTCGTACCTGTACAAGCGCCCCTATCGGCCTTGCGATTCCCTCCCAGGAGACCTCAGATGCGATTCATGATCATCGTCCGGGCCACGCCCGACAGCGAAGCCGGCATGATGCCGGACGACAGCCTGCTTGCCTCGATGGCGACCTATCACGAAGCCTTGGTCAAGGCCGGCGTGTTGCTGGACGCCAACGGCCTGCACCCGACGTCGAAAGGCTGGCGCGTGCGCTACGACGACCGCGGCGAACGCAAGCTGCTCGACGGGCCGTTCGCCGAAACCAAGGAACTGATCGCTGGCTACACGATGATCCAGGTGCGCTCCCGCGAAGAGGCGATGCAATGGGCGATGCGCTTTCCGACGCCCTTCCCCGGCCAGGACTGCGAGATCGAGGTGCGCCAGGTATTCGAACTGGATGACTTCGAGCCCAGCAAGGAAGTCGAGCGCTTCCGCCAGATGCCAGCGCCGAACGCCTGACCCTCTGCGTACACCCCCGAACCGAAAGCGAGACACGCCATGCACAAGCAGATCTTCGTCAACCTGGCCATCAACGACATGCAGAAGTCCCAGGAATTCTTCAAGAAACTGGGCTACAGCTTCAACCCCGACTTCACCAACGAACAGGGCGCCTGCATGGTCGTCGGCGACAACCTTTACGTGATGCTGCTGGTGAAGGACTTCTTCCAGAGCTTTACCGGCAAGCCGGTGGCGGACGCCACGCAGACCACGGAAGTGCTGGTCTGCCTGTCCTGCGAAAGCCGTGCCGAGATCGACGGCCTGGTCGCGCGGGCCGTCGCCGCGGGCGGCACGGCGCCGCGCGCGCCGCAGGATCACGGCTTCATGTACGCGCACGGGTTCGACGACCTGGATGGGCACATCTGGGAATTCGCTTACATGGTGCCCGGCGAAGCGACCGGCGCATGACGCAGGCGGCCACGCATCGCGCCATCGAGGCGGTCTGGCGGATCGAAGCCGCCAGCGTCATCGCGGGGGTGGCGCGCCTGGTGCGCGACGTGGGGCTGGCCGAAGAGCTGGCCCAGGATGCGCTGGTCGCGGCGCTGGAGCGCTGGCCCCAGACGGGCGTGCCGGACAATCCCGGAGCATGGCTCATGACCACCGCGAAGAACCGCGCGCGCGACCGGCTGCGGCTCGATGCCCTGCACACCCGCAAGCACGAGCAGATCGGCCACGAACTGGAGGCCTTGCAGGCCGACGTGGAGCCCGACTTCGTCGACGCGCTGGATGCGGCGCGCCAGGACGACATCGGCGACGATCTGCTGCGGCTGGTCTTTACCGCCTGCCATCCGCTGCTGTCCACCGAGGCCCGCGTAGCGCTGACGCTGCGCCTCCTGGGCGGGCTGACGACGGCCGAGATCGCGCGCGCGTTCCTGGCGTCGGAATCGACCATCGCCCAGCGCATCGTGCGCGCCAAACGCACGCTGTCCGCCGCCAACGTGCCCTTCGAGGTGCCGTCGGCCGCCGACCGGGCGCAGCGCTTGGCCTCGGTGCTGGAAGTCGTCTACCTGATCTTCAACGAAGGCTATTCCGCGACCTCGGGCGACGACTGGATGCGGCCGGGTCTTTGCGATGAAGCGCTGCGCCTGGGCCGCATCCTGGCCGAATTGACGCCCGCGGAGGCCGAAGTGCATGGGCTGGTCGCGCTGATGGAACTGCAGGCGTCGCGCCTGCATGCGCGCACCGATGCCGAGGGCCGGCCGGTGCTGCTGATGGACCAGGATCGCCGCCGTTGGGATCCGCTCTTGATCCGGCGCGGACTGGCGGCGCTGGACCGGGCCGATGCGCTGGGCGGCGCGCGTGGCCCCTATGCGTTGCAGGCTGGCCTGGCCGCCTGCCATGCGCGGGCCCGGACGCCCGAGGAAACCGACTGGACGCGCATCGTGGCGCTGTACGATGCGCTCGCCCAGGCCGCGCCGTCGCCCGTGGTGGCGCTGAACCGCGCCGTCGCGATCGGCATGGCCTTCGGACCGCAGGCGGGCCTGGATCTGGCCGACCAGTTGGCGTCGGAGCCCTCGCTGGCGAACTACCACTGGCTGCCCAGCGTGCGCGCGGACCTTCTGGCCAAGCTGGGCCGCAAGGCCGAAGCCCGCGCCGAATTCGAACGCGCGGCCGGCATGACCCGCAACGCCCGTGAACGCGAACTGCTGCTGGCGCGTGCGGGGGAAATGTCCGGGGAAACGGGAGACGTCAGCGGCGATTGAGGGGGCCAGACTCGGCGTGCTTAAATTCCAGGCATGCCACGCAACGCCGCCATCCCCGATCCGGCCGCCCCCCCGATCACGGGCGTGCCGACGGCGTTCGACCATCCCAATGACCGCGCACAGTTCCGCCGCGCGGCCCATCAGCCCGGCGTCGAGCTGTACCGCGCGCACATCATCCGCCACGCCTTCGAGCCGCACACGCACGAGGCCTTCGGGCTGGGCGCCATCGAATCCGGCGTCGAGCGTTTCCGCTATCGGGGCGCCGACCACCTGGCGCCGTCCGGATCGCTGGTGCTGATGAATCCGGACGAACTGCATACCGGACGCGCCGAAACCGAAGGCGGCTGGCGATACCGCATGGCTTGCATCGACCCCGACGTCGCCGCGCGGGTAACGGGCGAATCCGGCTGGTGGTTCGGTGCGGCGGTCGGCCATGACCCGTCCGGTGCGCAGCGCGTCACGGCGTTGCTGGATGCGCTGTGGCACGCGTCCGAGCCGCTGGCGTTCGACAGCGCGCTGCACGCGCTGCTGGGCGAATTCCGCCGTCATGCCAGCGTGCCGCGACCGGCCGCCACCGAGGGCGCGCCGCGATTCTCGCAGGTCATCGAGTACTTACGCGCGAACCTTTCACGGCGCCTGACGCTGGACGAACTGGCGGCGGTGGCCGGATTGAGCCCCTTCCATTTCCTGCGCAGCTTCCAGGCCCACCATCACGCCACGCCGCAGCAGATGCTGATGGCGCTGCGGCTGTACGAGGCGAAGCGCCTGCTGGCGGCGGGGGTGGCGCCAGCCCAGGTCGCGCTGGCGGCGGGACTGACCGACCAGGCGCACCTCACGCGCGCGTTTTCGCGCCGCTACGGCGTCACGCCGGCGCGTTATCAAAAACAGACGCGCGGCTAGCGACGCCCCGCACCGCAATCTCGTACAAGATTTCCTCCACCCGCCTGGCTAGACTGCCCGCATTCATGATCTGGAGCGATGTATGTGGGCTGGAACCCTTTACGCCCTGGCCGCCGGCCTGATGTGGGGGCTGGTGTTCGTCGGGCCCTTGCTGCTGCCGGAATACCCGGCGGCCCTGCAATCCGTGGCCCGCTACCTGGCGTTCGGACTGATCGCCCTGCCGCTTGCCTGGCTTGACCGAAGCAACCTGCGCCTTTTGACGCGCGCGGACTGGATCGAAGCGCTCAAGCTCGCCGCCATCGGCAACCTGCTGTATTACCTGTGCCTGGCCAGCGCCATCCAGCGCGCGGGCGGCCCCGTGCCCACGATGATCATTGGCACGCTGCCCGTGGTCATCGCTATCAGCGCCAACCTGCGCAATGCGCGCCGCGACGGCCGGTTGCCGTGGAAGCGGCTGGCGCCGTCGCTCGCGCTCATCGCGCTGGGCATCGCCTGCGTCAACCAGGTGGAACTGCAGGCGCTCCGCCAGGACGCGGATGCCGACCTCTCGCGCTACGCCATCGGCGCGCTGCTCGCGCTGGTCGCGGTCGCATGCTGGACGTGGTATCCGCTGCGCAACGCCGACTGGCTGCGCAACCATCCCGGCCGCAGCCCCCGCACCTGGGCAACCGCGCAGGGTGTAGCCACGTTGCCGCTGGCGCTGGCGGGCTATGGCGTGCTGTGGGCGGGCATGGCGGCGGCGGGCAGCCCGTTCGACATGCCGCTCGGCCCTCGCCCCGACGTGTTCCTGGGGCTGATGATCGCCATCGGTCTCTTCGCGTCCTGGCTGGGGACGCTGTGCTGGAACGAAGCCAGCCAGCGGCTGCCGACCGCGCTGGCCGGTCAGCTGATCGTCTTTGAAACGTTGGCGGCGCTGGCTTACGCCTTCATGTTGCGTGGCGCCATGCCGGAACCGCTGACGCTGGTCGGGATCGGCTGCCTGATGGTGGGGGTGCTGAAGGCCGTGCGCGTGAAGCCGGAGCCGGTCGCGGCGGCGGTGTAAAGCGGAACATGGTCTCCGGCGATGGCGATGGCGATGTGCGCCGGCGCGCCGTACGCAGCCAACGGCCAGACCGCCGCCCGCGCCTTCGCATGAGAAATAATTAGACGACGTATACTTTTCAACATCGTCTAACTATCTCCCCCCATCATGCCCGACTCTCAGTTCCTGCTACCTGGCGCAGACGCCACCGATATCGGCCGCCGCGAGCGCAAGCGCCAGCAGACACTGGACCATTTGACGCAGACCGCCTGGCGCCTGTTCGAAGCGCTGGGCTACGACGCTGTCACGATGGAGCAGATTGCCGCGCAGGCCGACGTGTCCAAGGGCACGCTCTACAACCACTTTCCGGTCAAGGAGGCGCTGCTGGCGCAACGCTTCCACGGCGAGCTTGCGGGCGCGCTGATGGCGCTCTGGCCGACGCTGCAAACGCTGCCCACCTTCGCCGAACGGCTGACGCGGCTGCTGCATGCGTCAGCGGATTGGGCAGAATCGCACCGCGCTTATCTTGGCCCCTATCTGCGCTACCGCTTTGCCACGATGCACGCAGGCACACAAGACGACGAGCGCCATCCGCGCAGCGGCCTGCACCGCGTGTTCGCGGCGCTGATCCAGAACGCCCAGGCCGCCAACCAGGCCCGCTCCGACATGGACGCCGAGCTGCTGGCCCATCACCTGCAATTCCTCTACCTGGGCGCCCTGCTGCGCTGGCTGGACCAGCCCGGCGCGTCGCTCCAGCAGGAATTCGACGCCGCCATTGCCCTGTTCGTGCATGGCATGGCGGGGAGCGCCGCATGAGCGCCCTGGTGCTGGACTGGGCGGCCGCGGCGCAGGCCGGTCCGCAAGCCGCGGGCGGCAAAGGCTGGCAGTTGGGCCGCATGGCGCAATTTGGCGTGCCGGTGCCCGACGGCTTTGTGATGGCGGCGCAGGCCAGCGTCGAACACCAGCCCGGCCAGGACGTCCCCCCCGCCGTGGCGCAGGCCCTCTTCCAGGCGCTGCACGCACGCGGCTGGCTGGAACGCCCCCTGGCAATGCGCTCATCGGCGCCGCAAGAAGACTCTGCCGGCGCGTCGTTTGCCGGCATCCATCTGTCCTGCCTGAACGTGCGGGGACCCGATGCCGCCGTGCAGGCGCTTGGCCACATCTGGGATTCGCTGTGGACGCCGCAGGCGCAGGCGTACCGGCAGCGCCTCGGCCTGCCGATAGGCGGCACGGGCGGCATGGCGGTCGTCGTGATGCCGATGATCGAAGCGCAGGCGTCGGGCATCGCCTTCACCATCGACCCGGCAACGGGCCGCCACGACGAGATGGTCATCCACGCCAACTGGGGCCTGGGTGAATCCCTTGTGAACGGCGAGGCGGACGGCGACGAATACCGCCTGCGCGAAGACTACCTGCGCCAAGCCTGGCCGGTGACCGCACGGCGCATCGGCGCCAAGCGCCACGCCACACAACTCGCCGCCAGCGGCAGGGGCACACACTTGACCGATACGCCCGCGGCCCGCGCCGCGCAAGCCGTTCTGACGGACGCGCAGGCCGAAGCACTGGGCGATATTGCCCGCGATGCCGCCCGGGCGTTGGACTACAGCGGCGCGGCGTATGACCTTGAATGGGCCTGGGACGGCGACCGATTCTGGATCGTGCAGGCGCGCCCGGTCACCGCATCGGCGCGCCACACCTATCCCGCGCTACAAGACCAGCCGGACTACTGGTCGCGCGGCAATACCCGCGAGGTCCTGCCGCATGCCATGTCGGCCCTGGAGTGGGATGCGGGCCGCGTGATGGCGCAGCGCATGTTGACCTGCGGCTTCGAGTTGAGCGGCTACGCCACGCTGCCCGGCGTGCCGCTTGCGGCGCTATTCCAGGGGCGCGCCTACCTGAATGCCTCGGTCATCCAATGGGTGGGCCATGACGCGCTGGGCGTCAGCCCCCGCGACATGAACGCATTGCTGGGCGGCGCGCAGCCCGAGATCCGCGTGCCACCGGTCAGCGCCGCACAGCGCTTGCGGCACGGCCTGCGCATCGTGCGCTATCTGCGCCGGGCCGCGCCGCTGCGCCGCCAGGCCGCCACCGACCTGCCCCGGCTTCTGGCCCGCGCGCAAGCATGGCTGGATGCGCCGCTGCCCGCCTCCGACGCCGCCCTGGGCGCGCAGTTGCGCGAACAGTTCCAGACCGTGCTGGCCGCCGATCAATTGTTCTTCTTGCAGGGTTCGGGCGGCGGTGCGCTGTCCAAGCTGCTCGACATGGTGGAAAAGGCCGTGCCCGGCGAAGGCCACGCGCTGACCGCCGCGCTGATGGCGGGCGGCGCCCCCAGCGTGACCGCGGAGCAAGGTTATGCGCTCATGGCGCTGGCGCAATTGGCCGAGCAAGACGCGCAGGCCCTCGCGTGGCTGCGCGCGCCGGACCGCGACGACGCCGCGTGGGCAAAGGCGTTGCCCGATGACAGTCCGTTCAAGAAGTCCTTTGCCGACTTCCTGCATCGCTACGGCCATCGCGCCGTTTACGAGACCTACCTGCGCAATGCGCGCTGGCGTGAGGCGCCCGGCTATCTGCTGGACAGCATCCTCAACCTGATCGGCGCCGATCCCGCCGCCCTGCGCGCCCGGCAGGACGACGCCGCGCGGCAAGCGTGGCAACGCGTGCGCCGCGCCTTGCCGTTCTGGCAGCGCCCGCTGGCCGCCAAGCTCCTCACGGCATCCCGCCTGGAAGGCAACCAGCGCGAGGCCGCGCGCAGCGTGCTCGTGGCGTATCTGGCCGTGGCCCGCAAGCGCGCGTTGGAGCTGGGACGCCGCAACATGGGCCCGAACGGTCTGGCAAACGCCGACGACATCTTCCATCTGAACGCGGCCGAGGTATTTGCGCTGGCGGATGGCCGGATGGATGCCGCGGCGCTGGGCCGGCGCGCCGAGGCCAGGCGCGCGCAATTGCAGGTATGGACGGCGCTGCCGGATCTCGACGTCATCACCGAATTTGCGGGCCAAACCGCGCCGGCTACTCAGACGCCCCCTGCGTCCCGTGCGAACGCATCGCACGATTCCTGGCGAGGCACGCCGGTGGCGGGCGGCCGCGCACGCGGTCGTGCGTTCGTCGCCCGCACGCCAGACGAAGGCCTGTCCATGCCCGCCGGCGGCATTCTGGTCGCGGCGTCTTCGGACCCCGCGTGGACACCGCTCTTTCTACGCGCGGGCGCGGTCGTGATGGAGGTCGGCGGCTATCTGTCGCACGCCGCCATCGTCGCGCGCGAGTTCGGCGTTCCGGCCGTCGTCAGCGTCCACGGCGTGCTGCAAGGGGTCGCCACCGGCGACCTGCTGGAAGTCGATGCCGTGAAAGGCGTCGTCACCCGGCTGCGGGACGGCGCCCTCGACTGACAGCGCCTACCCCTGATTTGCTGTCGCCAGTTCGAACTGAAACACCGCCCCGCCGCCTGCCCCGTCCACCAGCCGGATCTCGCTCTGGTGCAGTTGCAGGATGCGCTGCACGATCACCAGCCCCAGCCCGCCGGCTTCGCCCGGCCCGCGGTTCAGCGCCGACGCCCGCGTGAACAGCCCCGCACGCAGCGCCTGCGGGATGCCTTCGCCGGAATCGCTGACCCGCACCTGCACCCGGTTGCGCGACAAGCCAAGCTGCAAGGCAATCTGACCGCCCGGCGGGCTGTGCCGGATCGCGTTGTCCAGCAGGTTCGTCAGCACGCGTTCGATCAGCCCCAGATCCGCGCGCACCGGCGGCAGCGCCTGCGCAATGTCCGTGGTCAGCTGCTGCTGGCGCGCCTCGGCCGCCAATTCGAACTTCTGCATCACGTCCTGCACCAGTTCCGGCAGCGAAAACGTCTCGGGCTCCAGGCGCACCAGTCCGGACTCCAGCCGCGCCAGTTCAAAGAGTTCCTGCGCCAGCCGGCCGACCTTGCGGCTTTGCGCCAGCGCGATGTCCAGGTAGCGGCGGCGCTCGGCGGGATCGAGCGTCTCGTCCTTTAACCGCAGCGTTTCCAGATACCCATGCAGCGACGTCAGCGGCGTGCGCAGATCGTGCGAAATGTTGGCGACCAGATCGCGGCGCTGCTGGTCCTGCCGCGTCAGCTCGCGCCACTGATCCGAGATCCGCCGCCCCATCTGCGCAAACGTGCGCCGCAGCACCGCGATCTCGTCGCCGTTGCGCGCCGCCTGATCGGCCGGCAGCTCCAGCGCGGCCAGCGCCTGGCCGTCGTCGCCATCAAAAGCACGCACCGCGCGCGTCAGCGACCGCAACGGCCGCGTGATCAGCGCAAACGCCGCCAGCCCCGCCACCAGCCCCAGCAAGGCCACCAGCGCAATCGACCACAGCGTCGTGCGCAGCACCGAGGTGCGCGACACGTCCATCGCCAGCGCGTCATGCGCCTGGCCTTGCAGCACCACGTAGACGTAGCCCTGTTCTCGGCCATCCACGCGCACCGGCGCCGCGCTGAACACCTTTTGCGCGTCCAGGCTGCGCGGATCGTCGCCCGTGATGGGCAGCATGCCGCCGGCAAGCAGGCGCTTGACCGGCGCAAGATCCACGCGCTCGCGCTTGATCTGGCCGGGCGGCGCGGCGTCGCCCACGATGCGGCCATCGTTGGACAGCAGGTAGACCTCCACCGCCGGATTCACCGTCATCAGCATGTCGAACATCGAGCGCACGGCATCCGGCTTCCAGCCGCCCGCATCCATCAGCTCGGTGGAGCCGGCGATGTGCTGCGCAAGCCCGCTGGATAACCGCTGCACGACCTCCTGTTCGTAGCGCGAGTTGGCCGCGATCTGCAGCCACGCGGACGCGCCGCAGCACGCCAACAGCAGCAACGCAAAAACGCCGGACAGGCGCTGAGTCAACGTGAAACGCTTCATGGCTGCACTCCGGGCGCCGCCGCAAACTTGTAGCCACGGCCCCAGACCGTCAGGATGCGCTGCGGATTGGACGGGTCGGCCTCGATCTTGGTGCGCAGCCGGTTGATGTGGGTATTGACCGTGTGCTCATAGCCTTCGTGCTGGTAGCCCCACACCTGGTTCAGCAGGTCCATGCGCGAGAACACCTTGTCCGGATGCCGCGCAAAGAAATGCAGCAAATCGAACTCGCGCGGCGTCAGCTCCAGCCGGCGCGCGTCGACATCGACCGTGCGGGCAATCGGATCAATCGACACGCCATGGACGGCCAGGCTGCCGGCGTCCTGGCGCGCATTGCGCTCGATGGCGTCACTGCGGCGCAGCAGCGCCCGCACGCGCGCCACCAGTTCCAGCATCGAGAACGGCTTGGCCAGATAGTCGTCGGCGCCCAACTCCAGGCCCAGGATCCGGTGCACTTCGCTGGACCGGGCGCTGGTGATGATGATGGGGATGTAGCGCGCCATCGCGCGCGCTCGCTTGCAGATCTCAAGACCGTCGATGCCGGGCAGCATCAGGTCCAGCACCAGTGCGTCCCAGCCGCCTTCTTCAAGCAGGCGCATGCCCTCGTTGCCGTCGGCCGCGTGCTCGACCGCGTAGCCCTCGTCGCGCAGATGCAGGCGCAGCAGTTCCGCGATGTGGGCGTCGTCTTCAACTATCAGTACGCGGCGGGGCGTATCCATGGGGCAACCTGGGGCGTGATCAATGCGCCTATTGTCGCCAATCGGCGCGGGGCAAAGTTCACAATTAATTTAACTTTGCGTGAGGACTTCGGTATGGGCCAGGAGGAAGAATGCCTCCATCGACAGCCCACCGGAGACCGCCATGCTGGCCCGACCCGCCCCCAACAATACGCCGCTTGTTACGCCGGCCGCCGCGCCACCGGGCGCCCCGCCGGCCGTTGCCTCGGCGCCGGCGGCAAGAAAACAGGCCGATCCGCCAGCGTCCCCCGGGTCGTCCCCCGTCATCCACCCCCGCTGGCTGCGTTTGACGCATTGGTTGAACGCGCTGGCCGTGGTCGTCATGATCATGAGCGGCTGGCGTATCTACAACGCCGCGCCCTTTTTCGACTTCACCTTTCCCAACGGCATCACGCTGGGCGGTTGGCTGGGCGGCGCGCTGCAGTGGCACTTTGCCGGCATGTGGCTGCTGTTTGCCAACGGCCTGCTCTACCTGGCGCTGAACGTCGCGACCGGCCGCCTGTGGCGCAAGTTCCTGCCGGTCAGCCCCGGCGGCGTGGTCCGCGACCTGCTGGCTGCGCTGCGCGGCCGGCTTTCGCACGCCGACCCGCGCCGCTACAACCAGGTGCAGCGCCTGGCCTACCTCTTTGTCATGGCCGACATCGCCGTGCTGATCCTGTCCGGACTCGTACTGTGGAAGTCCGTGCAATTCGACCTGCTGCGCGACCTGATGGGCGGGTACGAGGCCGCACGGCGCGTGCATTTCTTCGCGATGGCCCTGCTGGCCGGCTTCGTCGCCGTGCACCTGGCGATGGTCGCCCTGGTGCCCCGCAGCCTGCTCACCATGATCCGCGGCAAATAGGAACCTGCCATGACTGAAAAACGCCGCCTGCTGCCAAGCCTGGACGCATCCGCCATCCTGCGCGAAGCCGGAAAACTGCTGGGCAAGCGCGTCGAGCAACCCTCGCGCCGCGCCTTCCTGCGCCGCGGCCTGACGCTGGGAGGCCTGGCCATGCTGTCCGGATGCTCGCTGTCCGACGACGAAAGCGTCGAACAGGCGCTGTCCGCCGTCTCCCGCTTCAACGACCGCGTGCAGGGCTGGATCTTTGACCCGGCCAAGCTTGCGCCGACCTATCCCGAATCCATGATCACCCGGCCGTTTCCCTTCAATGCCTTCTACAGCATCGACGACGTGCCACAGGTGGACGAGGCGTCGTTCCGGCTGGAAGTCACCGGCATGGTGGCCGACAAGCGCCGCTGGCGGCTGGACGAGCTGCGCGCCATGGCGCAGGTGGACCAGGTCACGCGGCACATCTGCGTCGAAGGCTGGAGCGCCATCGGCAAATGGGGCGGCGTGCAGTTCTCTGCGTTCTTGAAGCGCGTGGGCGCCGACCTGTCCGCCAAGTACGTCGGTTTCAAGTGCGCCGACGACTACTACACCAGCATCGACATGCCCACCGCGCTGCACCCGCAGACCATCCTCGCCCTGACGTACGACGGCCGGACGCTGCCCCCCGAATACGGCTTTCCCATGAAGCTGCGCATGCCCACCAAGCTTGGCTACAAGAACCCCAAGCACATCCAGGCGATTTTCGTCACCAACACCTACCCGGGCGGTTACTGGGAGGACCAGGGCTACAACTGGTTCGGCGGCAGCTAGGTGATTTCCCGCTTTTTTTCACTGTCAAAAGGAACGCATCATGAACAAACTCACCACCGCCGCATTGTCCGTGTGCCTGGCCCTTGGCGCCACGGCCGCCCACGCTGCCGACACCATGGGCAAAGACGGAATGAGCAAGAACAGCATGTCGAAGGAAGCGCCGGCGCAGGACGGCATGAAGAAGGACTCGATGGGCAAGGACGGCATGTCGCACGACGGGATGAAGAAGGATTCCATGTCGCGCGATGGCATGTCGAAGGGGTCAATGTCGAAGGACTCCATGTCCCGCGATTCGATGTCGAAGGGGTCCATGCCGAAGGACTCCATGTCGAAAGGCGGCATGTCGAAGGACGGGATGAGCAAGGACGGCATGCAGAAGTGAACCCGCGCCGGGGCCGCATCCGCCGGCCCCTGGCTCGAACAAACCCGCATGGAACTCGCCATGAACCTCACACGCAGACACTTCCTTGGCCTGGGCGGCGCCGCGGCAGCCGCCGTTGGTATCGCCCCGCTGCTGGTCACGCGCAGCGGCTCGGCGCAAGCCGCCGCGCCCGCCGCCACCTTCCCCTACACGCTCACCGACGCCCAATGGCGCGAGCGACTGACGCGCGAGCAATACCAGGTGCTGCGCCGCGACGGCACCGAACGGCCCTACTCCAGCCCGCTCAACGACGAGCATGGCAAAGGCACGTTCGCCTGCGCCGGCTGCGAACACCCCTTGTTCTCCTCGTCGACCAAATTTGACAGCGGCACCGGCTGGCCCAGCTTCTGGCAGCCCCTGCCCAGCGCCGTCGGCGAAACCCGCGACCGCAGCTTCGGCATGACCCGCACGGCCGTGCATTGCGCCAACTGCGGCGGCCACCTGGGCCACGTGTTCGACGACGGCCCCCGCCCCACCGGCCTGCGCTACTGCATGAACGGCGTGGCCATGACCTTCGCCCCGCAAGCCTGATCGTCCCTCGCATCGCTACAAGGACCCGACACCATGTCCACGCACCCCACCCTGCGCCGCCTCTTCGCCGCGCTTGCCACCGCAGGCGGCCTGATCGCTTCGACCGCCGCCCCCGCCGCCGAACGCGCCTTCATCATCCCCC
>NZ_JCBANC010000094.1:0-14816 GCF_059760815.1 Achromobacter sp. 1012554356
GCCGTTTTCTGACTGGCGCGCTTGCGCTCGCCAGTACCGGCGCGGCCGCTGCCTATGTCGGCAACGCCTTCTACCCGCTGAACAACGTTGCCGCCGACGCGGCCACCGCAACGGGCGAACGCCGCCGCTACCTGTTGTCGGACGGCAGTCAGCTCCTGCTCGACGCCCGCAGCCGCGTCAACCTGGACTTCACGCCCGCGTACCGTCAGGTGCGGCTGCTCGATGGCGCCGTCACGGTGTCCGTCGCGCCCGACGCCCGGCGCCCCTTCCTGGTGCAAACGGCTCAGGGCACGGTCCGCGCGTTGGGCACCCGTTACATGGTGCGCCAGCAGGCGCAGCGTACGGTCGTGGTGGTGCACGAACACGAAGTCGAAGTCGAAACCATGTCCGGCGCACACGGCACGATCCGTGCCGGCACCGGCGCCCGCTTCGACAATGCCCGCATGGACACGCCGCGCGCCGAGCTCATGGCCGAGGCGGCCTGGGAATCCGGCTGGGTCGATGCCCGTGGCCGCCCGCTGGGAGAAGTCATCGCCGCGCTGCGCCCGTATCGCAGTGGCGCCCTGCGCGTGTCCATGGCCGCCGGCGGCCTGCCCGTGTCCGGCCATTTCCCGCTGGACGATACCGACGCCGCGCTGGACAGCCTGCAAGACCAGATGCCCATCCAGGTGCGCCGTTTTACGCCCTGGTTCGTCTCGATCAACGTCGCCGCCTGACAACGACCGCCCTGAAGGTGTGCCGAGCGGCGCGGTTTCCGTTGTATAATCGATACCTAGTTTTTATCCAGTGGTTTGATCCATTGGTTTTATCGATAGGCGCCGCGAATTTTCCTCGAGTTTTCAAGAGGATCAGACGCAAGGGTTCTCCAACCCGGGAATTTTTCCCAGCAGCGCCCTCCCGCCCGGTTGACGGGCGCTCCATCGGTTGAAGCGACATTAAAAGCTTGCATTCCCCACGGGGCTTGCTACAATGTTCGACTTTGCCGAATTCAACTTACAAAGCAACATGGCCAATACCGCCCAAGCCCGCAAGCGCGCTCGCCAATCCGTTGAGCGCAACAAGCACAATTCCAGCCTGCGCTCGATGCTGCGCACCGCCATCAAGCGCGTTCGCCAATCCATCGCCGCTGGCGACAAGGCTGCGGCTGGCGAAGTGTTCCAGAAGGCCACCAGCGTGATCGATCGCGTGGCTGACAAGAACATCATCCACAAGAACAAGGCCGCTCGCCACAAGAGCCGCCTGGCTGCCGCCATCAAGGCGCTGGCCTAAGCCATTCTGCCGCCCTGGTCTTCCGGGGCGACACGAATACGGCAAATGAAGAAGGATGCCCACGGGCATCCTTTTTTGCTGTCTGCGCGGTTTGGACAGGCCAGTTTCCCGCGCGCGCCTCTGCCTGCGCGCAGGGCCGGCCCTTCGGCCGTGCCCCACCCTCTTACCGCTTCATGCGGATTCTGCTGCCGCGAGCCTGCCCTCAATGGCCGCCGCAGCGTCGCGCAGCGATTCCATGAAAGCGCCGACCAGCGGATTGCCTGGACGGTGTTCCGGAAACACCACGTTGACGCGAAACGGAAACGATTGCGTCAGCGGCCGGATGTGCAACCCGCGCCCCACAAAGTCCAAGGCGGTCAGCGGGTTGACGATCGCCAGGCCCAGCCCTTGGCGCACGAACGTGCAGACGGACACCGCGGTGGGCGTTTCCACGATGGACCGGGGCAGCACGCCCGCCTGGGCGAAGGCTTCGTCGATCTGGACGCGGTAGGGATCGCTGGCCGACAGGCTGATGAAGGCCTGGCCCGCGAAATCCGCCAGTGCCACTGCCGTGCGCGCCAGCAGCGGATGACCGTCAGGCAGCACACAGACCTCGTCGACCTGCACCAGCAGTTCGAGCCGCGTGCCGGCGGGCGCCGAATCATGTTCGGTCAGGCCCAGATCGTAACGCTGCGCCGTCAGCCACTCTTCTAGCAATGGCGATTCCTGGGTTTCGACCGACAGGCTCACGCCGGCGTGGCGGCCATGAAAGCGTCGAAACGCGTCGGGCAGGATCGAATGCGAAAACGCAGGCAAGGTGATCACCGATAGCTGCCCCTCGCGGAACGCCCGCAAGCGGGCCGCAGCGGACGCCACGCGCTCCAGGCCGGCGTAGGACTGCCGCACCTCTTCAAAGAGCGCCAGCGCCGGCATTGTGGGCCGCAGGCGTCCGGCAATGCGTTCAAAGAGCGCGAAACCGATTGTCTGCTCCATGCGAGCCAGCTCGCGGCTGACAGTGGGCTGCGACGTATTGAGCAGATCGGCGGCCTTGGTGACGCTGCCGGCGATCATCACCGCCCGGAAGACTTCGATATGCCGATGCGTGAGCATCGCCCCCCCATATCAAGAATGAATCGGTCTTGGAAATTTAAGCATTTTACTGGATGGATCGGCCGAGGCATCATGCCGCCTTCACTTCCCTTCCCAAACGGTTTCCTTCCATCATGACCTTCGATCCGCGCCAGCTCACCCAACTTGCCGCCGAACACGGCACGCCGCTCTGGGTGTACGACGCCGCCGTCATCCGCGAACGCATCGCTCAACTGCGCCGCTTCGATACGATCCGCTACGCCCAGAAGGCGTGCTCGAACCTGCACATCCTGCGCTTGATGCGCGCGCAAGGCGTGGTGGTGGATGCGGTATCCCTGGGCGAAATCGAACGCAGCCTGGCCGCCGGCTTCGACCCGCGCAGCGAACCGGAAGGCATCGTCTTCACGGCGGACCTGATCGACCATGCCACGCTGGCCACCGCGCTCAAGCACGGCATCACGGTCAACGCCGGATCGCTGGACATGCTGTCGCGCGTGGGCGAGGCGTCGCCGGGCCATCGCGTCTGGCTGCGCATCAATCCGGGCTTCGGACACGGCCATAGCAACAAGACCAATACCGGCGGCCCGCAAAGCAAGCACGGCATCTGGATTGACGACGTGGCTGAAGCGGTTGCCATCGTCCGCCGCCACGGCCTGAAACTGGTGGGCGTGCACATGCACATCGGTTCGGGTGTGGACTACGGCCACCTGTCCAGCGTGTGCGACGCCATGGTGGATGTGGTGAAGGCGCTGGATCACGACATCGAAGCCATTTCGGCGGGCGGCGGACTGTCCATCCCCTACCGCGACGGCGAGCCGCGCATCGACTGCGATCACTACTTCGAGCAATGGGATGCGGCGCGCCAGCGCATCGCCCAGTATCTGGGTCATGAGATCCGCCTGGAGATCGAACCCGGCCGCTTCCTGATCGCCGAGTCGGGCGTGCTGGTTGCCGAGGTGCATTCGATCAACCGGCGTCCCGAGCGCGACTTCGCCCTGGTCGACGCGGGCTTCAATGATCTGATGCGCCCGGCCATGTATGGCAGCTATCACCGCATCTCGGTGCACGCGCCGGACGGCAGCGCCCCGCAGGACACGCCGGAAACGCGTATCGCGGTGGCCGGCCCGCTGTGCGAATCGGGCGACGTGTTCACGCAGAACGAAGGCGGCGTCATGTCCGACCAGTTGCTGCCGCGTCCGCGCATCGGCGACTTCATGGTCTTTCACAACGCGGGCGCTTACGGCTCGTCGATGTCCTCGAACTACAACAGCCGACCGCTGGCGCCGGAAGTCCTGCTGGACCAGGGCGAGGCGCGCCTGATCCGCCGCCGCCAGACGGTCGCCGAGCTGCTCGCGCTGGAAGAATAAGCCGCCTGTAAAAGCAAACGGCGCCGGACAGTGTGCCTGTCTGGCGCCGGCGTAACGGTTTCGCTTGCAATGGCCAGTGCCCCGCACGGGGCCTGGCACATCAAGGCATCAGGTCGGAAACGCCTCGCGCAAGGCGAAGGTTGCCTGCTTGAACACACCCAAGTCGGTCCCCACAGCCACGAAGTGCATGCCCATGTCCAGATAACGGCGCGCGTCGGCATGCACCGGCGCCAGGATGCCCACGGCCTTGCCTTGCGCGGTCACGCGCTGATGCAGGTGGCGGATCGCTTCCTGCACTTCGGGGTGGCCGGGATTGCCAATATGTCCCAGGGCTGCCGCCAGGTCCGACGGGCCGATGAACACGCCGTCCACGCCTTCGACGGCGGCGATCTCGTCCACCGCCTCGATGCCCGGACGGCTTTCAATCTGCAGCAGCACGCAGATGTTGTCGTTGATGGTGTGCAGATAGTCCGGCACCGTGCCGTAGCGGTTGCTGCGCATCGCGCCCGCCACGCCGCGGATGCCTTGCGGCGGGTAGCGCGTGGCGGCCACCGCGCGGCGCGCGTCCTCTTCGGATTCGATGAACGGAATCAACAGGTTGTAGAAGCCGATATCCAGCAGCCGCTTGATCTCGACCGGATCGTTCCAGGACGGACGGCCAACGGCCGCACTGGCGCTGCCCTGCAAGGCCTGGAGCTGCTGCAGGAACATCGGCACCTCGTTGGGCGAGTGTTCGCCATCCAGAAGCAGCCAGTCGAAATCGGCCACGCCGACGAGCTCGGCGGTGATGTGGCTGGACATGCACATCCAGAATCCGATGAGCCGCTCGCGGGCCAGGATGCGTTGCCGGAAGCGATTGGGAAGAGGTGAATTCATAGCCGCCTTCATGTCTTTAAGAGAGGGGATCCAGCAGGTACGGCGTGCCCGCGCGGTCGCAGATGCCGCGCAGGCGTTCGGCCAGCGCCGCAGGAATCGGGATGCCCTCGCGCAGCCGGCGCATGCGCTCGGCCGCTTCGGGCTCACCCGCCACCAGCACAGGTTCGGCGGGATCGGCGGGCGGGGTGTCGTGCATGGCGTCGATCATGTCGTCCATGTCGCTCTCGAACGACCCGGCCGCCCGGAAGGCGTCGGGGTTGAGCGCCAGGAAGAAATGTCCGACGTCGTCGGGTTCACCCGGACGGCGCGTGGCCGCACGCCGCGCGGCGAACGCGCTGCCGCTGAGCGTGCCGCCCAGGATCTGCGCCATCATCGCCAGGCCATAGCCTTTGTGGCTGCTCATGGCGGTCGTGCCGCCCAATGGGGTAAGGCCGCCTTCCGGGTGCTTGAAGATGAACTGCATGGCCGCGTCGGCGTCCGTGACCGGCGCGCCCTGTCCGTCCACGGCCCAGCCCGGTGGCAACGGCTTGCTCAGGAAGTCATAGACCTTGACCTTGTTGGCCGCCACCGTCGTCGTTGCCATGTCGAGCACGAAGGGTTCGTTGTACGCCGCGGGTGCGCCGAACGCGATGGGATTGGTGCCCAGCATCGGCATCGCGCCGCGCGTGGGCACCATGATGACGCCGTTGGCGCTGCTGGTGACCAGCCCTACCACGCCGCGGTCGACGGCGATGCGCGCGTAGACGCCCGCCGCGCCGAAATGATGCGAGTTGCAGACCGCCACCGCGCCCACGCCGTGCTCAAGGGCCTTGTCCACGGCCAGGTTCATGGCCTGCGCCGCGACCGGATAGCCCAGCCCGCCCATGCCGTCGATCAGCGCGCTGGCGCCGCCGTCGCGCACCACACGGGCCCGCGCGTCCAGCCGCAGCGTGCCGGCGCGCCATTTTTCCTCGTACGCGGGCAGCATCGAGATGCCATGCGAATCGATGCCCAGCAGGTCCGTACGCGCCATCAGGCCTGCCGTGGTGTGGGCCAGGTCTTCGGCCATGCCCCAGGCCATCAGCACCTGCAAGATCTGTTCACGCACCTGCTCCACCGGCACGGCCGTGGCGATTGCTCCGTTCCCTGACACTGTCTGTCTCCTGTTGCTTTGTATGTGTGGCGGGCGTTGGCGGCGGCGTCAGTCCCGGTCGCGATCGACCAGCCTGTGGCGGGCCTGGCCCAGATGGAATTGCATGGCGACGCGCGCGCGTTCGCCGTCCTGTTCGCGGATGGCGTCCAGGATGGCGGCGTGCTCGTCCACGACGCGCTGCGCGCGCTGGCGCGAGCCGGTGCGCGTCAGATTGAGGGTCAGGCGCATGAAGCCGCTGATGGACTCATGGATGCTTTCCAGCACGCCCAGATAGAAGTCGTTGCCGCTGGCCTCGGCGATGCTGGCATGAAACGCCAGGTCCGCTTCGGCGGATACCTGCCCCTTTGCAAGCGTGTCGGCAAAGGCGGCGTGGGCCAAGGCGATCTTGCCGAGCTGCTCGTCCGTGCGCCGCAGGGCGGCCAGGCGCGCGGCGTCGCCTTCCAAGGCCACGCGCACCTCTTGCGCGCGCAGGTACGCGCTGACATTCTGCACATCGTTGAAGGCTTTCAGGCGCGGCGCGGGCTGGTGGCTGACAAATGTGCCCAAGCCCTGGTGCGCGGTGATGAGACCATCGGCGCGCAGGCGCAGCAGCGCTTCGCGCACGACGGGCCGTGACACGCCGAAGCGTTCGGAGATTTCGTTTTCGGACGGCAGCTTGTCGCCAACGTTCAGTCCGCCGGACACGATCTGTTCGAAGATCTGCCCGTAAAGCTGGTCCGCCAGCCGCACCCGATGCCCGCGTTCCAGCACAGGCGCGGCGGGCGCTTGCGGCGCGGCGGGCTTGTGCGGCGTGGATGGGGGGGATGCCTTGGGTCGAGCCACGTAACCTCCTGGTAGTAGGGCCTGTCCGCGCGCGGGGAACAGGCCCTGGGAGATGGCTGCGACGCGCGGACGGCGCTCATCGTACCTGCATTGCGTCCGCCGCGCCGCAGGGCGTTACGCCGTGGCGGTTTCGCGGTCCCAAGCGGCCAGCGCGCGCGCCACGGGTGCCACGCGTTCGCGCTCGGCGCTGGAGATGCCGGTCAGGAGCGGCAGCATCGGGCCCATGTCCGCCACGCCTGAGAGCGTGACGGCGTCGTGCAGCACGCGGATGGGGCTGATGCCATCGCGGCAATCTTCCAGACCCATGTACTGTTCGCGCACGGCTTCCGCTTCATCAAAGCGGCCCTCGTGCAGCAGATGCAGCAGGCGCATCGAACCGCGCGGCGCCACGCACACGGATCCCGAGGTGAAGCTCTTCAGGCCAAATTCACGGTAGTGCACGATGGCCGGGCGTTCGCCGATGCCGCTGACGACCCAGCGCGAATCCACGGCTTGCAGCAGCGAGGACAGGTAGGCATCCTCAGAGGGATTGTCGCGCACGACGGCGTATTTGAAGGCGACGAGGCGCCCTTCCTCGATCAGGCGCGCCGCGGTTTCCGGGGCCAGGTAGTCGGCCGACTTGATGTAGACCACCGCGGGCTTGCCCAGCGCATCCGTGAAACGGCGCACGCCGTCGGCCAGCCCCGCGTCGGTGTACGGAAAGGACATGGGCAGCAGCATCGCAGTCGGAAAGGCGCGCGAGCGCAGGATGGCGGCCTGATCCATCATCTTGCCGTAGTCGGGTCCCACCGAAGGCAGGATCCACGTGTCCGGGCCCGCCAGACTTGCCAGCATATCCACGATGCGTGCATATTCGCTCACGCCCACGTTGTAGAAATTGGCGTTGCCGCCATACATGACGTTGCGCACGCCGCCCGCTTCCAGGTGGCCGAGCAGCGCCTTGTTGGCCGATTCGTTCAGCGACAGATCGGCGTTGCGCGCCAGCGGCGGCACGGCGATGACCGAGCGCTGCAGATCCTGGGCGGTGACCGGGGTGGTTTTCATGGACGGGCTCCTGGCGAATGGGGTTGTCAGTGCAGTTGTCAGATAAGTAAGGTGAAAAAAGTATACTTGGTTGACAAGCTATAGCTCAATACCTATATTTGTTTTACAAGTAGTTCGGCAGCACACAAGTCGCATGAGGCGCGGGCCGCATGCGGCTTTGAGCTCCCGGCTCGCCGGGAGCGGAATACCCCCAGAAACGATGCGCGGCCACGCGCACACCGAGGAGACGAATTCCATGCATGCAGCCCCTGTGCGAGGCCGGTTTCTTGCGGCCGCCCTGCTGACGGCCACCGCCTTTGTCCTGCCGGCCTCGCCGGCCTTCGCGGACTACCCCGAACGCGAAGTCAAGATCATCGTGCCCTTCCCCGCCGGCGGCACCGCCGACATCGCCGCGCGCGTGGTGGCGGCCGAATTGGGCAAGAGTTGGAACAAGCCCGTGGTCGTGGACAACAAGGCGGGCGCCGGCGGCAACGTCGGCTCGGCCGAAGCCGCGCGCGCCACGCCCGACGGCTATACCTTCCTGATGGGCACGGTCAGCACCCACGCCATCAATCAGTCCGTGTACGCCAAGCTGCCGTATGACCCGGTCAAGGATTTCGTTCCGGTGACGCTGGTGATCCCGGTGCCCAACATCCTTGAGGTCAACCCGAAGTTCGCCGACAAGCACGGCATCCGCAACGTGGCGGATCTGATCACGTATCTGAAGGCCAATCCCGACAGCGTCAACATGGCGTCCACGGGCAATGGCACGTCCACGCACCTGTCGGGCGAACTCTTCCAGAGCATGACCGGGACACGCATGACGCACGTGCCTTACAAAGGCAGCAGCCCCGCGCTCACCGACGTGATGGCCGGACAGGCGGACCTGATATTCGACAATCTCCCCTCTTCCATGGGCTTCATCAAGGCCGGCAAGCTGCGCCCGCTGGCCGTGACGACCGCTAGCCGCTCGCCCGCCTTGCCCGACGTACCCACGATGGCCGAAGCCGGCGTGAAGGGTTACGAGGCATCGAGCTGGTTCGGCCTGCTGGCCCCGGCCGGTACGCCCCCCGCCATCGTCGAAAAAGTCCAACGCGACGTCGCGGCGGCCTTGCAGCAGGAGCCCGTGCGCGCACAGCTCCAGGCGCAAGGCGCGACCCCGTCCGGCAACACGCCCGCCCAGTTCAAGCAGTTCATGGCCCAGGAAACCGTCAAGTGGGCCGACGTTGTGAAGAAATCCGGCGCCAAGGTCGACTGACCCTGCACCGATCCGGGGCCCGTCCGCAACGCGTGAGCGGCGGGCTCTTCATCATCACGCGAACCAGGAGACACCATGAACAAACTGATCAGCGCCGTATTAGCGGCGGGCGCCGTTGTGCTTGGGTCGCCGGCGGCCCATGCCGCCGGTTACCCGGAAAAGCCCGTCACCATGATCGTGCCCTTCGTGCCAGGCGGGTCGTCCGACATTACAGGGCGCTCGGTCACGCCGGCGCTGTCGAAGATCCTGGGACAGACCTTCGTCGTCGAGAACAAGCCGGGCGCGAACAGCGCGATCGGCGCGCAGGCGCTGGCACGCTCCACGCCCGACGGCTACACCATGATGGTCGGCTCCATCGGCACCTTCGCCATCAACGAAGCCCTGTACAAGAATCTGTCGTACAACCCCAGCAAGGACTTCACCTACCTGACGCAGGCGGTGCGCAATCCCAACGTGCTGGTCGCGGCCACGTCCTTTCCGGCCAGCACCGTGGCCGAGCTGGTCGACTACGCCAAGAAGAATCCGAACCGCGTGTCGTACGCCTCGTCGGGCACGGGATCGTCGGATCACCTGTCGGCCGTGCTGTTCCGGCAACGCACGCAAAGCACCGGCGTCGACGTGCCGTACAAGGGCGGCGGCGCCGCCATTGCGGACCTGATCGGCGGACAGGTCAACGTGTCCTTCCAGAATCTGGGCGCGGTGCAGAACCACATCAAGGCGGGCAAGCTCAAGGCGCTGGCCATCACGGGCGACACGCGCGCGACGGACCTGCCCGACGTGCCGACGCTGGCCGAGGCCGGCATCAAGGACATGGTCGTGTATTCCTGGCAGGGCTTTGCCGTGCCCAAGGGCACGCCGCAGCCGGTCGTCGACAAGCTGGCGGAAGCCCTGCGCACCGCGCTGCGCGAACCGCAGACGCAAAAGACACTGCAAGGCTTGGGCTTTGAAGTGGTCGCCAACACGCCGCAGCAGTTTGCCGACTTCCAGCAGGCCGAGGTCAAGCGCTGGAAGGACGTGATCCAGAAAGCCAACATCCAGCTGGAGTAAAGAGACGGGATGCCCGAGCGCGGGCATCTTTTCGTCCGGGGCCTGTCCCGTCGCCACGAAGGCAGGACGGGCCTGCAGCATCCCTGCTTGAATCAAGTAGCATGAAACCTTCGCCACCCAACCGTACGACAACATGACCACCAAGCAACGCATCATCCAGGTCGGCTCGCTGGCCGGCTCTCCCTCCGCCGACAAGCGCCTGGCCGACGGCTATGACGTCATTGAATTGTGGAAGTATCCGGATCGCAAGGCCGCGCTGGCCGAGCACGGCAAGGGCGTCACCGCCGTAGTCACGTCCGCGAACTTCGGCGCCAACGCTGAGCTCATCAACGCGCTGCCGGACCTGAAGGCCATCTGCAGCTGGGGCGTGGGCTACGAGACGATCGATGTCGAGGCCGCGCGCAAACGTGGCGTGCTGGTCAGCAATACACCGGACGTGCTGACGGATTGCGTGGCCGATCTGGCCTGGGGCCTGTTGATCGCCAGCGCGCGCCGCATGGGCCAGGGCGAACGCTTCGTGCGTGCCGGCCAATGGGGCCAGGTGCACGGCAGCATCCCGCTGGGGTTGCGCGTCAGCGGCAAGAAGCTGGGCATTGTGGGCCTGGGCCGCATCGGCGAAGCCATCGCCAAGCGCGGCACGGGCTTTGACATGGATGTGCGCTATCACAACCGCAAAAAGCGCGACGACGTCGACTTCGGCTACGAGGCCTCGCTGACGGACTTGGCCAAGTGGGCCGATTTCCTGATCGTGGCGACCGTCGGCGGTCCGAGCACGCGCCATCTGGTGAATCGCGGGGTGCTTGAGGCGTTGGGCCCCAAGGGCATCATCGTCAACATCGCACGCGGTCCGGTCATCGACGAAACCGCGTTGGTCGCCGCGCTTGAAGACGGCAAGCTGGGTTGCGCCGCGCTCGACGTGTTCGAGCACGAGCCCAAGGTGCCCGAAGCGCTGATCAAGAGCGACAAGGCCGTGCTGCTGCCGCACATCGGCAGCGCCACCGAAGAAACGCGCCTGGCGATGGAAAACATGATGCTGGAAAACCTGCTGTCGTTCTTCGAAACCGGACGCGTGATCACGCCGGTGGAATAAGCGAATGCGGCCGCCGCGCGCGCGGCTCGAATGCAGAAACAAAAAAGCCTCTCGGCGCCCATACCGAGAGGCTTTCGACTTTCCGGCCCCCGCGTGTCCGGTCAGTCTTTGTCGCGCAAAGGAACGTGGGCGTTGCCGCCCGGCGCGGTTACTTCGTCGGCGTAGTGGCGCCGGACTTGTGGTTGGTCGCTGCGCCTGCCGAGTGCTTGGCGGACGACTTGTCAGCCTTGTGATGCTTGTGATGCGCCTGGGTCTTGGTGTCGCCGGACTTCGCGCCAGCCGCGAAAGCCGACGGTGCGGCAGCGAGGCCGAGGCACAGGGCCGAGGTGGAAAGAAACGCAGCAATGCGGGAGTGAGTCGTCATGTAAGTACTCCTGGTTGGTGAAGGGCAGATGCCCTCTTCCGATACGGGGCGGCACGATGCCGCAAGTCCCGTATGCGGTTGGAAGCATGCCCCGCCAGAAGGTTCAACGCGGAACCACAAATTTTCTGTCACTCAAGAATTGTTGCTATCCCTCGAACGCCAGCAACGCGACGGTCGCGAACAACATCAGTGCAAAGCAAGCTCTCAGCTTTCGTTCAGGAAGCCGGTAGGCTAGCCGCACGCCGATGGGAACGAAGATGAGGCTGCCGATCGCGAGCGGCGCGCCCACCATCCAGTTGGCCTGCCCTGCCCACGTGTACGTGATGAGCGCGATCATGGAACCGGGTATCACCATGCTGAGCGCGAGGGCTTGCGCGGCGGTTTGCGGCAGGCGGAAGACTGACGTGATGATGGGAACGGCCAGCACCGCCCCGCCCACGCCGAAGAACCCGCCCAGCGTGCCGCACAGGATGCCCAGCACGCTGGCGCGCCGCGGCGTGAAGACGGGCGTGGCGCGGGTAGGCGGCGGCGCGTGGCGGGCCGCCGGGCGCGAGGCGCGCCACGTCTGCCAGACGTAGAACAGCGCAATGAAGAAAAGGAACACCGCGAAGCTCTGGCGCAGCAAGGTCGAGTCGATGCCCAGCGCCATCTGCGCGCCCACCCACGTGAACACCACGGCGCCCGCTGCCCCGGCGAGCGCGACGCGCTTGTCGATGCGCGTCTGCTGGTTGTACTTGCGCACGGCCATCATGATGGTCGGCAGAACCATGATGAGCGCCGTGCCCTGCGCAAGCTGCTGCGACATTCCCATCAGCAGGACCAACGCTGGGATGGCGATCAGCCCGCCCCCGATGCCCAGCACGCCGCCCATGAAACCGATCATGCAGCCGGCGGCCAGGCATGCGGCGATGACGAACAGACTCACGTATTGCTCCAACCAACGACGCCGCGCATCAGCGCAGCTTTTCCAATGCCGCGTCCAAGCGGTCCACCGCCCAGATCTCCAGGCCTTCAATAGGCTGGCGCGGCGCGTTGGCCTTGGGGATGAGCGCCACCGAGAAACCGAGCTTGGCGGCTTCACGCAGGCGTTCCTGCCCGCGCGGGGCGGGACGGATTTCGCCGGCCAGACCGATTTCGCCGAAGGTGATCAAACCGCGCGGCAGGGGACGGTCGCGCAGCGAAGACATGATGGCTAGCAAGACCGGCAGGTCGGCTGCCGGTTCGGTGATGCGCACGCCGCCCACCGCATTGACGAAGACGTCCTGGTCGAAGGTGGACACGCCCGCATGCCGGTGCAGCACGGCCAGCAGCATGGCGAGACGGTTGCCTTCCAGGCCAACCGTCAGGCGGCGCGGATTGGGCGCGTGGGAACTGTCGACCAGCGCCTGGATTTCGACCAGCAAGGGGCGCGTGCCTTCCTGCGTGGCCATGACGCACGAGCCAGCGACCTGTTGTTCGTGTTGCGACAGGAACAGGGCAGAGGGATTGGCCACACCGCGCAGGCCGCGGTCGGTCATGGCGAATACACCCAGCTCGTTGACGGCGCCAAAGCGGTTCTTGAACGCGCGCACCAGACGGAACGACGAATGCGTGTCGCCCTCGAAGTACAGCACGGTATCCACAATGTGTTCCAGCACGCGCGGGCCGGCCAGCGCGCCGTCCTTGGTGACGTGGCCGATCATGACGATTGCGATGCCCGTCTGCTTGGCTAGCCGCGTGAGCTGCGCGGCGCATTCGCGCACCTGCGACACCGACCCCGGCGCCGCCGTGAGCTCGCCGCTGTACAGCGTCTGGATCGAGTCGATGACGGCAACCGACGGCTTCTGTTCCGACACCGCGGCCTGGATGGCTTCGAGGCGGATTTCGGCCAGCAGGTTGACGTTGCCGGTTTGCAAGCCGAGCCGGCGCGCGCGCAGCGCGACCTGTTCGGCGGATTCTTCTCCCGTCACGTACAGCACATTGGTGGACTCGGACAGCGAGGCCAGCGCCTGCAGCAACAGCGTCGACTTGCCGATACCAGGATCGCCGCCGATCAGCACCACCGCGCCGGCAACCAATCCGCCGCCGAGCACGCGGTCGAATTCGTCCAGGCCGGTGGGCGTGCGCGGGGTTTCGCGGGCTTCGATTTCGGACAGGCTGCGCACGGGGCTGGACGAGGCCAGCGGCGCATAACGGTGGGCAGCGGCCGCGGGCGCGGAGGACTCCACCGTTTCTTCAAGCGTGTTCCAGGCATTGCAATGCGGGCATTTGCCCTGCCACTTGGGGGTGGTGCCGCCGCAATCGGCGCACACATATACGGTTCGGGTTTTTGCCATGCGCGAAAGTGTACCCGGCAACCTGTTAGCGCTGCGCCAGTACAGCGACCGTTTTGACACGCTGATCGCGTGCGTCTGAAAGGCATTTCTTTCAGACAGCTTTCACAAACAGGGACGCACAGCAGTTACATGATGCAAACACAAGAAATTTCCTGCCCGATCCGTTGCAAATCGCGCATAATCGCCAGGTGCAGCGCATATTGTCGAACCGTCCCAACCGGACGGCATACTCCACGATGGACGTCCTTGCGACGCACTCTGTGGGGAATCGCGGCGCAATCACTCGCGGCCTTTCACGAGACCGCCCGAACCGGAACATGACCCCAGCACGACCAGACGCCGGACCACCGGCGCGGCGCACGCAAAGGTCAAACGCGGATACGCTGTGCCACCCGGCGTATGTGCGAGGAGTACGCGCATGAGCATTACCTATCGCCCCCCTTTTGACGAAGACGATGAACGGGATCTGCGCGCCCTGTACCGCAAGCCGGGCCCCGGCGCCAACCCGGAACTGGATGCCGCGGTACGACGCAGATGGCACCCCGGCCATAGCTGGCATCCCGGTTGGGGCGCCGCCGCCTGCGCCGTGATGGTCGCAGGCCTTTTTGCATGGACCGACATGCGTGAGGCCATCGACGACACCGAGCTGCAGATGCAATTGGTGGCCGTTCAAGAAAGCGAGGCCGCGCAAGATGCGTCTTCCGCATCCGCCACGCCGGCCAGCGATCCATCGCCCCTGCGCCGCGTCGTCGCCCTGCAGCAAGAGCCGGTCGCCCCGGCCCAGGCCGCGGTGATGCAGCCCGCGGTGATGCAGCCCAACGTGACGCAGCCCGCAGCGAGCCAACCCGTAGCGCCGCACTCTGCAGCGACGTCATCCGCCGTGGCCGCTGCGCCCGCCGAAGCGGCCACGGCTGCCGCTGAAACTGCCGCGCAGGCACCCGCACAGACAGCCGCTCAGGAAACGCCTGCGGAAGCGCAGCAGGTCGCCGCCTTTACCGAGCAGGATATCGAGGCGCGCGTCGCCCAGATCCGCGGCCTGATCGTGGACGACCGCGAAGAAGACGCCGTGCAGGCGTTGCGCGAGTTGCAGCGCGGCGCGCCTGATTTTGCGCTGCCGGACGACCTGCAAGAGCTGTCCCGCCAGAATCCGGCGTGACACCCGGGGCCGGCACCGCGCCGGTCCCG
>NZ_JCBANC010000095.1:0-14377 GCF_059760815.1 Achromobacter sp. 1012554356
CCCCCGCTCAAGTTTTGCATCTTAACTCCCCAGGTGTCATATGACTCACCCCCAGCGCATCGTTCAAGACGATGATCAAGAACGGCACGATCAAACGCGCCGACGCAATGAAAGTCCGGCATTCCGATATCCGCGTGAAAGAGGGTTTCAACCTCCGCGGCCTGGATAACGAGTACGAAGGCGGTATCGAAGCCCTGGCCTCGTACATTCTGGCCGGAGGCACGTTTCCGGCGCTCGAAGTCACCCTGCCGGACGGGTCCGGCGTAGAGGTGGTGGACGGCCATCGTCGCTATGACGCAATTGGACGCGGGATCCAACGTGGCGCACCGATCGAACGGGTGGCCGTCGTCTCGGGTTCCAGGGTAATAAGATAGAGCGCCGTGCGCGGATCTAAACCAGCAACGAAGGCGTCAAACTACGCCCTCTTGAAGCGCTACGCGGCTTAACGCGGTTCCGCGGGATGGGCCTGGATACGGAAGAAATAGCGGCGCTCGTTCACCGCAGTCGGCCCCACTTCGAGAAGTATCTCGTCCTCGCGGACGCCGATCCGCCCGGGTCATTGCGAGCCGGTTGCATTGCTCGCCGGATTGGATATTTTGGCGCGCGTCTTCTGCGTCAACGGTTGCTCAGTGCGCATCGTGTGGACGCATCTGTGGACGGGCCAATTGTCGCGCTTCCTGTCGCGCTTCTCAACTGCTTCATGTCGCACTTTTCCAGGGATAGATAGCAGCAATGCGAACGCCGCGGCGGCTGGGCCGGCGCAACACTTGCCCGTGGCCGATAAGTGCGTTGAGTGCGCGCAGCACTCCCTGCCTTGCAGCTGTTTGGTCCTTGACGGCCAGTTCGCACGCCCCAGTCGCGGCTCTCAACGCCACCTTCTTTTGTGAATTGTTCATCGCCCTCATTCCAATAGTGAGCACTAGCGTTTCGGAGAGCGTTTTTTGGCCGTTGGGGGGCAGCACGAATCCATCCAAAGAGCATCCTCAATATGAAGTATTTTTGGAGCGCCCGCGAGTGAGCTATTCATGTGGTTCCATCTAGGGAGACAGATATGACATCCAAACTCGCTCTATCCGTCGCGGGAGTCATTTGCCTGGGCTTTGCGGGCTGCTCGACTTACCAACATGAAAATCAGTTAAAGAACGCCACGGTCCGCTCAATGTCTTTGGAGGACACCATCAAGCAGATACGGACGGCAATAAACGCCTCGGAGCCAGCAGACAATGAACCACCGATGTTCGTCTACCCGCGTACCATCACCATCGAATTGATGCTGACGAAAGAGACAAAGGATGAACAGAACGGGAAACTGGCCGTTGCATTTCCGCCCGTTTCGGCCGAGGTCGGCGGGGGCACAACTCGACAACTTACGACTGGGAATACCGTCACCATCGAATTTCAAAGCCTGAACGGTATTTCGAAGGACACTATAGGCTGGAACGTTTGGGGGGGAAAGCCTCCGTGCCCCGACCACGTTAAGACCTCCGCACAAATGAAGAAACTCGCTTGCGTTCCACAAACAGGCGTTTTGCAGACGTCGCCCCCGAAATAACCGAAGGACTGACTGCATCATGCAACGTCGTTCCATGGTAATCGCCCCGCAAGAGCGATGATGTGGATTCAGGCGGTCAGTGCAACACCAGTTGAAAGCCTGATGGATAAAGGTGTGCAATGGTCATGACTGGGGAGAGGAAGTCTCGGATCTGGGAGCTGTCGCGCAAGGGGACAACGATGAGCTTGATTGCGCGCGACACTGCTAAGCCTCCCGTGACTGTCTTTTTATATCCCCTGTACCACGGAGGCATCTCGCCTAGGACTAGGACGCGCAGTGCCAAATGCCTGTCCGCAGGTGAGCGCGAGTCGATCTCTCGAGGGATGTCCAGGGGCACAAGTTATCGAGCTATTGGTCGCCAGTTGGGCCTCTCGGCATCGACGATCTCGAGAGAGGTCGGCCGCAACGGTGGATCAGGGAAGTACCGACGTACGATGCTGAAAAGCAGTTCCTCAAGCGGGCTCTGCGACCGAAGCCTTACCTGCTGTTTCTTGAACCGGAGCTGAGCGGTATCGTGATACGGCTGTTGAAGGCTGACTGGTCGCCAGCACAAATTTCACGATGGCTGAAGCATCATTCTCCTGATGGAAAGTTCATGTGTGTTTCGCACGAAACAATCTATCGATCGCTGTTCCCTCAAGCTCGCGGCGTGCTACGTGAAGAACTTAAAAAGCACCTACGGACCCAGCGAATGTGCCGCCATGCCAGGTCCCAACGGGCGGCTTCAGGCGGCATTCCCGGTTGCATCTCAATTCGCTCTCGGCCAGCGGAGATCGAAGATTGCGCATTGCTTAGGCATTGGGAAGGCGATCATTTCGGGGGCAAATCAGAACGCCATTGCCACGATCGTTGACAGAAGCATTCAACGTGCTTTGCAGGATCGAGGAAAGAAGGGCCGAAACCGTGAGTCGAGCCCTTGTTTAGCAGATGCGCCAGCTTCCTGCTCGACTAAGGAAAGCCTAACCTGGGACGGCGGGGTTGAGTTGTCAGTACACAGGGACTTTAGTATTGCCACCAATATGGTCTTTTACTTCTGCGATCTGGGCAGCCCGTGGCAGCGGGGCACTAACGAAAATACGGATGGCCTGCTACGCCAGTACTTCGCGAAGAGAACAGGCTTGGCAAGCTATACGCAATGCGAGCTTGATGCAGTTGCCGCCAAGCTAAACTCCCGGCCCAGAAAAACGTTGGGGTTCAAGACCCCGGCTGAAGCGCTGGACGCAATGTTGCACTGACCGTCGGAATCCACAATCGCTAAAAATGGGGGGATTACCCAAGCACCAAAATACTCACGACATAGACTGCAACTTTTTTCATGTTTTTCCTGTGGTGCGCTGCCGGCATACGTTCGTCAATTGCGGAGCGAGATTGCAGTCGCAGAGGATAGCAAAAGGCCCGCAATTGCTTGTGGGCCTTGGAATTCTAGGTGGCGCATATCTGATTCGAACAGGGGACTTGCGGATTCAGGCGGCGCGCCCACATGCTGGACTTTGCTGGCGCTGGCTATCGACGCCCGAGAAACGTTTGCACCGATGTCTCGACATCTCGTAAGATCTAGCGGTGTTCGCACGTTTGCTTTTCATAGAGATTTTGCCGCGAGACGATATAGCAAAGCAAAAGCCCCGCAGATTGCGGGGCTTTACCGGAGCAACATTGCTTGGTCGGCTAGTTCCACCCAAACATTTCACCAAGCGCCTTCGTCACTCGGCTCTTCTCGTGATCAGTCCACTCGCTATGCATCTCGCTTGATGGGGCCTCAGCGGAAAGTTCTCCGGAAGCAATCTTGGTTTGCAGTTCCTTAACTTCCTCGTTGTTGGCAGCTAGCTGGGAGAATGCGAAGGGTACCGGATTACTTGTTTGGGAAATGTCCATGACGATTCCTCTGCTCAAAAGTTCTTTGTCTACGTCGCTGATGGTCTGCGCGGAGAATACGTGGCTGTTAGCCGAAAGATTAGTTGCACCGCTCGTAAGTGAGTAATGCATTGTGCTGCCGCCAGTTGCAGGGTCAAATCCCTTGGCAGTGTCAACGCTTCGGCATGCGTCCTTGTTGATGTCCCAGCAACTGTAGGCGAAGCGCGCGCCGGATCCGCCAAAACTTGCCTCTTGCCGAATTATCGGCATCTTTTCGCAAATCTTAACTTCCCCGGTTTTACGATCGACGGCGCAAATGCAAATGCCCTCGAACCCAGGCATGGTCGCGGCGGAAGGGGCCGGCGAAGAACGCAGCCACCGTTTCCACTCCTCAATCCTCAACCCTAAGCCTGCGAACATGAACACGGCGGTAGATGTTACTTCAATCTTATGAAAGCCTGTGTCATCCACATAGACTAGCCACCGGCCCAATCGCTGCGACCAGCGAGAATCAGTCGCAACCATGCCGCCAGCGTGACAATAAGCAGTTGTAGTCATTCTTCTTTTTGACGTTTTGTAACGATGCTTGAGCCTCGAAATTTAATTCAGGCCCGTGTCCATGGCAAGAAATTCTTACGTTTAGGCTTTGGGGGCCGACGGGACCGTTGCGAAGATCAGACTCGGCGCAGAACGGTGCCGTTCACGTCTAGAACTGTCTTCCTATCCCAGATAGATCAAGGGCTTGCAAGGCCGTTTATCTGTTTTGACGTAGACAGGTGGACGTGAAAAGCGCTTATATATCATAGCGTTATGTCTATCCTAGATTGTTTGACACTTGCCACAACTGAACTTGAAAACCGCCGTAACCGCTCGCGTACCGTCGGAGCCGTCACCCTGAATGTCCGATGCGCCGGCAGTGCTTCCCGTGGCGCGTGCCGGCTTCCTAATCCTCAGTGGCTCATCCGGCCGCCGCTTACCATCCAGCGCGTGCCATACCGGTCGACCAGCGCACCGTAGGCTTCTGCCCAGAACGTCTTTTGCAGCGGCATCGTGACGCTGCCGCCCTCGGCCAGATGGTCGAACACGCGGTGCGCGTCCGAGACGGTGGGATACACCAGCGCCAGCGCCACCCCCCGGTTGCCGGGGTAGGGGTGGCCGGCGGTGGCATCGCTGCCCAGCAAGGTCTGTTCGTCCAGCGTCAGGCGGGCGTACATGATGCGCCCGGCGTCCTCGTCCGATAGCGCCGGCATGGCGGCATCGGGCGGCGCATCGGCGTAGCGGATCAGCGCATCCAGGCGGCCGCCCAGCACGCGTTCGTAGAAGCGCATGGCCTCGGCGCAATTGCCGTCAAAACTGAGATACGCGGATAACTGGGGCATGATGGCTCCGTGCGAGGTGGGGGGCGGCGGGTCCGCATGGCCAAGGCGGGCGGCGCGAGCCTATGATGGGAGTCTGATCCGTTAACGGCCGGGAGACAATCAATGCAACTAGGAAGCTGCCACTGCGGACAGATCGCCTATGAAGTCGATGGCGATGTGTCCCAGGTGCTGGAATGCAATTGCTCGCACTGCAGCCGAAAGGGCTACCTGCTGTGGTTCGTGCCGCGCGCGGCCTTGCGCATCACGTCGTCCACCCAGGCCATGTCCACGTACACCTTCAACAAGCACGTGATTTCGCACCATTTCTGTGCCAACTGCGGCTGTGCGCCGTTTGGCTTTGGCGTGGGCGCCGAAGGCAAGGAGACCGCGGCCGTCAACGTGCGCTGCTTGCAAGACGTGGACCTGACCTCGCTGACCCGCATTCCGTACGACGGCCGCAACACGTGACCGGCCGGCTGCGGCCCATGATAGGTCAAAGCGGGTCCGCCGCGGCGCCGCGGGGCCGTAACGCGTTTATTCACAATGGAGAGGAACAATGAGCACGGTAAGGCTGCTGAGCGATGACGAGATCCGCAGAAATCCCGAGGCATGGGCGGTGTTCGAGGACATCCGCGCCACGCGCAAATCGGACTTCGTGAATAATTTCTGGCGGGCGCTGGCTAACGATCCGCCGCGGATGCGCAGCGTCTGGGAGCAGCTCAAGACAGTGATGATGGCCGAGGGCGAGCTGTCGCCGCTGGTGCGCGAAATGATCTACATCGCCGTGTCCACCGCCAATGGCTGCGCGTATTGCGTCCATTCCCACACGGCCTCGGCCCGGGCCAAGGGCATGACCGATGGCCAACACGCCGAACTGCTCGCGGTGATGGCGATGGCGTCGCAGACCAACGCGCTGGCGACGGCGCTGCAGGTGCCGGTGGACGATGCCTTCCACGTGAAATGACCAGGAGGCGGCCATGTCGCTGATTCCCTTGTTTCCGCTTTCCAACGCGCTGTTTCCCGCGGGCGTGGTGCATTTGCGCATCTTCGAGGTCCGCTACCTGGACATGATCCGCCGCAGCATCGCCGACGATACGGAGTTCGGCATCGTGGGCCTCCTTGCCGGCAGCGAGGTCCGCTCGCCCGAAGGCGTCGAGACGCTGTCACCCGTGGGCACCATGGCGCGGGTCGAATCCTGGGAGGCGCCCATGCCGGCCTTGCTGGAAATCCGGTGTCGGGGAACCTCGCGCTTTCGGCTGCGGTCCAGCGAGGTGGCAAAATACGGCCTTTGGATGGGCGAGGCCGAGCCCATCCCCGACGACCCGCCCACGCCCGTGCCGGCGGCCATGCAAGCCAGCGCCGATGCGCTGGGCCGGCTGGTGGCGCAGTGGCAGCAGGACGGCGTGCCCGCCGAAAGAATGCCGCTGGCCCCGCCGTTCCGCCTGGACGATTGCGGCTGGGTGGCAAACCGCTGGTGCGAACTGCTACCGCTGCCCCCGGACGACAAGGCAACGCTGCTGGGCCTGACGGACCCCGTGGCGCGCCTGGGGGCAATCCAGGACGTGCTGCGCGGACAGGGGCTGGCGTAGAGCGCGGCCCGACTTTATTTGGACACCATGGAAATCAGAGTAGACGAAGGCCTGCGTGCCTATATAGACCCGCTGACCGAGGACGAACACGCCGCGCTGGAGCGCAGCCTGCTGGCCGAAGGCTGCCGCGACGCCCTCGTGCTGTGGGGCGACCTGCTGGTCGACGGCCACAACCGCTACGCGCTTTGCCGCAAGCACAACATCCCGTTCCAGACCATCCAGAACCCGCACTTCAAGTCTATTGAGGACGTGCATCTGTGGATGATCGAAAACCACCTGGGCCGTCGCAGCGTGTCGGACTTCCAGCGGGGCGTACTGGCGCTGCGCAAGAAGGAAATCCTGCTCGCGCGCACCGGTCCGGAAGAGGGCGCGGCCGCGGGTGACGGGGCGTCAGAAGGACCGCCGCCCGACGGCTCGGCCGCCGATGACTCGCCGCCCTGGGACGAGGACGCGCCCGGGGCCAGCGCCGCGCCGATGCGCGGCCATGCCAATCCGGACTGGAAACCGGCTGTCCCCAGCCGACAGGCGCTAGCGCGCGCCGCCCGCATCAGCAGCAATACGCTCGGGCAGATCGAAAAGATCCAGAAGTCCGCGGCGCCGGAATTGGTGCGCGCGGTGAAGGAAGGCGCCATCTCCATCAACGCCGCGGCGGCCGTGGCGTCGCTGCCGGCCGAACGGCAGGCCGCCGCCGTCGCCGGCGGGCGCAAGGAACTGCAGCAGGCCGCCCGCGAAGTCCGGCAGGCCAAGGCGCCGCCGCCGCGCGAGGCGCCGCCGGAAGAACCCATTGAAGACATCGCGGATATGCCTGCTGAGATCGCGCGGCTGCGCCAATTGCTGGCCAAGCTGACCGACGAGCGCGATCAGCTCAAGAAGAAGGTCATGCACCTGACGGTCGCGCTGTCCGAAGCGCGCGGTGCGTCGGGCGGGGATGATTGACGCGCGATGTAGGAATAAGGGATAACCCTTAAACCGCATAATCTACGAAAAAAATTCGTGGATCGCTGGGAATTTATATCGTTTTGAGGAAAGGCTTGCGCGGCTTTGTAATGCAGGTTCGCTTCAACGCTTCCTGCATTTACACCTGACTTTCCTTATGAATCCCATCGGTTATCGCATTCTTTCCCGGCCCGAGCCGGCCGTCGCCGCTGACGTGCTGGCCGGTTTTGCCAGCATCGGCTCGGCCCAGATCAGCGACTGCATGAATCGCCTGTACGGCGTGTCGGGCCTGCGTCCGCTGCATAACGGCGCGCGCCGCACGGTTGGCGTGGCCCTCACCGTCAAGACCCGTCCGGGCGACAACCTGATGATCCACAAGGCGATTTCGCTGGGCGGCTCGGGTGACGTGATCGTCGTGGACGGTTCGGGCGACACCAGCAACGCGCTGGTGGGTGAACTGATGATGATGGACGCGCAGTCGCGCGGCATCGAAGGCTTTGTGATCGACGGGGCGGTGCGCGATGCGGACGTGTTCGCGCAGGGCGAATTCGGCTGCTTTGCCCGCGACGTGTCGCACAAGGGTCCCTACAAGGACGGCCCGGGCGAGATCAACGTGCCCGTGTCAGTCGGCGGCCAGGTGGTCAACCCCGGCGACGTGGTCGTGGGCGATGCCGACGGCGTGGTGGTGATCCCCGCCGAACACGCCAGCGCCGTGCTGGCGTTGGCCCTGAAGAAGGAAGCCGACGAAGCCGTGGCCAAGGAAAAGCTGCGCGCCGGGACGTATACCAAGCCGTGGCTGGAAAAGACCCTGGCGGAAAAGACGGGGGCGGCCAAATGAGCATCGTTGCCGACCGCATCAAGCGCATCAAGCTGTCGCCCAGCGTCGCCGCGCGCGCCATCATTACCGAACTGCGCGAGCAGGGCCGCCGCATCATTGACCTGACGATTGGCGAACCGGATTTCTCGACGCCCGAACACATCCGCCAGGCCGCCACGGCCGCCATGAACCGCGGCGAAACCAAATACCCGCCGGCGCAGGGCACGGTTGCCCTGCGCAAGGCCGCGGCAGCCCATCTGCTGGCAGCTACCGGCGTGGAGTACCCTGCGTCGCGCGTCATCGTCAGCACCGGCGCCAAGCAGGTGATCTTCAACGGCCTGGCCGCGACGCTGAACGATGGCGACGAAGTGCTGATTCCCGCGCCGTTCTGGGTGTCGTATCCGGACATGGTGCTGGTCAACGGCGGCGTGCCGGTGGCCGTGGAAACGTCGCCCGCCACCGATTACAAGGTGACGCCCGACGCCCTGGAACGCGCCATCACGCCGCGCACCAAGTGGCTGATGATGAATGCCCCCAGCAACCCGACGGGATCGGTCTACACCGCCGACGAACTGCGCGGCCTGACCGAGGTCCTTGCGCGTCATCCGCACGTCTGGCTGATGACCGACGACATCTACGCGCGCCTGAACTTCACCGGCGAGCCGACAGTGCATCCGCTGCAAGTGGCGCCGGAACTGGCCGCGCGCACGCTGGTTGTCAATGGCGTGTCCAAGGCCTATGCCATGACGGGCTGGCGTATCGGTTACGGCGCCGGTCCCGACGAACTGATCAAGGCGATGGCGATCCTGCAGTCGCAAAGCACGTCGGGCGCCTCGTCGGTCAGCCAGGCGGCCGCGCTGGAAGCCCTGACGGGGCCGCAGGACTGCGTTGTTGAATTCGCCAAGGTGTTCCGCGAACGCCGCGACCTGGCGATCGCTGAATTGTCCGGCGCGCCGGGCCTGGACATCGTCGTGCCGCAGGGCGCGTTCTATGTCTTTCCGGATTGCTCGGGCCTCTTGGGCAAGAAGACGCCGGCCGGCGACGTGATCGCCAGCGACACGGACCTCACGCATTACCTGCTGCGCGAAGCCGGCGTGGCGGTCATCGACGGCCATGCCTACGGCGCGCCCGGCACCTTCCGGTTGTCGTTTGCCGCATCGCTGGACGACATCCGGCAGGGATGCGCCGCCATCCGCGAGGCCTGCGCCAAGCTGGCCTGACGGCCACGCTTTCGCACCGATACGGCGTCATCGCCAGTCTGTACACCTAACAACCATTCAAGGGGAATGAACCATGAAGCGTCACACTCTCTTCGCCGCCTGCCTGGGCCTGGCTTCGCTGGCCGCGGGCGGACTTGCCCACGCCGACCAGCTTGACGACATCAAGGCGCGCGGCGAGCTGGTTTGCGGCACGCTGGGCACGTCGCAGCCGTTCAGCTTTCAGGACGGCGCGACGCGCCAACTGGTGGGCTATGACGTGGACGTGTGCAAGCTCGTTGCTGACAAGCTGGGCGTCAAGGTCAACTACAAGCTGCTGTCGGTGGCGGCGCGCGTGCCGGAACTGAACGAAGGGCGCGTGGACATTCTGGCGGCCAACCTGGGCTATTCGCCCGACCGCGCGCAGCAGATTTCCTTCAGCCACGCCTATTACGTCAGCCCGCAAAAGCTGATGGTGCGCAAGGATTCTGGCCTGGACTCGATCGAAGCCCTGAACGGCCGCCGCATTGGCGCCACCAAGGGTTCCAGCTCCGAGCGCGAGATCAAGCGCATCCTCGACAAGTCGCAGGTCATCGGCTATGGCGACAGCTCGGCCACGTACCTCGCGCTGCAGCAGAAGAAGGTGGACGCGCAGTTCGCCTCCGAGCTGGTGCTGGCGCGCCTGGTGCTGCAAAGCCCGCCCACCGCGCCGGTCAGCGTCATTGCCAAGGCGGTGTTTGATGAGCCGTGGGGCCTGGGCGTGCGCAAGTCCGAGCCGCGTTTCCTGGAAACGGTGAACCAGGCGCTGGACGAGGCCGAAACCTCGGGCGCGGCGGCCAAACTGTTCGATAAGTGGTTTGGCCCCGACACCCCCTACAAGCTGGAGCGCGGCTTCAAGATCGGCCCTATCGCCGGCTAAGGGGTCGACCCGAGCGCTGCCGTTCGCCAGTTCCCATCACGGCTTCCCGCGTCTTGCAAGGCGATGCGCGGGAAGCCGTGATGCTTGGCGTTGCGCGCCCGAACGCAGGAGATTGACAGGTTTATGAGCTTTCTAGACGCTTCCCAATACCAACTGCTGCTCAGCGGCATGGCGGTCACCGTGCAACTGTTCCTGGTTGCATGGGTCATGGCGTTTTCCATCGCGGTGACGCTGGTGGTGGTGCGCGCCACCAATCTGGCGCCGTGCCGCTGGCTGGTCGACGCCTATGTGGAATACCACCGCAACGTGCCGCTGCTGGTGCAGGTGCTGTTCTGGTACTTCGGCATGCCCGAGCTGCTGCCCGAAGGATTCCGGATGTGGCTGTACGCGCACAACGCCGAAATGTCGCTGGCCGCGATCGCGCTGGCGCTGGGGTCGGCTGCCTACATTGCCGAAGACATCCGCAGCGGTCTGCGCGCCATTCCCGGCACCCAGTTCGAGGCCGCCCGCGCGCTGGGCGCCAGCTATCTGCAATGCATGCGCTTCGTGATCGTGCCGCAGGCGCTGCGCATTTCCATTCCGCCGCTGGTCGGCCGCGCGCTGCTGCTCTTCAAGAACACCAGCGTGGCCATGGCGATCGGCGTGATGGAGCTGACCTACCAGGCGCGGGAAATCGAAAACGAGACCTACCGCACCTTCGCCACCTTCGGCGCGGCGACGATCATGTACCTGCTGGGATCGTTCCTGATCATGGCGCTCGGATCGCGCATCTACGCCCGTTATCGTCTGAACCGCGGAGGCCATGGTGCTTGATCTCCTGATGCAATACTGGCCCACGTTGCTCGTGGGCCAATACCCCAACGGCCCGCTGGGCGGCCTGGCGCTGACGCTGATCCTGGCCGCGCTGGGTCTGGCGATGTCCCTGCCGCTGGCGCTCCTGATCGCGCTGGCCCGGGTAAGCCCCTACGGATGGCTGCGCACGGCCAGCAAGGTGCTGGTCAATGTGGTGCGCGGCATGCCGCTGCTGATGCTGATCTTCTGGGCCTACTTCGTGGTGCCCAAGATCACGGGCCAGGTGGTCAGCGGCTTCTGGACGCTGATCTTTGCCCTGGTTGTCTATGAAAGCGCCTACCTGTCCGAGGTGATCCGTTCCGGCATCGAGGCGGTGCCGCGCGGCCAGATCGAAGCCTCGCGCTCGCTGGGCGTGGGCTACTGGACGACGATGCGCAAGGTGGTGCTGCCGCAAGCGCTGTTCAACGTGCTGCCCAGCATGACCAGCCAGTTCGTGTCCACCGTCAAGGAAACCTCGCTGGGCTACGTCATCAGCGTCAACGAACTGACTTTCGCCGCCAACCAGGTCAACAACCTGGTGCTGACCCAGCCGCTGCAGGTGTTCGGCATTCTGGCCATCATCTACTTCATCGTGTGCTTCAGTCTGAGCCGCGGTTTGAGCTGGCTGGACCTGCGCATCCGCCGCACGCGGGCAATGGCTTAAAGGAACAAAACATGATCAATCTCGAGAAAGTGAACAAGTGGTACGGCGAGCATCATGTGCTCAAGGACGTGGACCTGTCGGTCGCGCGCGGCGAGGTGCTGGTGGTGTGCGGACCATCGGGGTCCGGCAAGTCCACGATGATCCGCACGATCAACCGGCTGGAACCCATCGAAAAGGGCCGCATCCTGATCGATGGCGCGGATATCTACGGCAAGGGCGCCAACCTGAACGCGCTGCGCCAGAAGATCGGCTTCGTGTTCCAGCAGTTCAACCTGTTCCCGCACATGAGCGTGCTGGAAAACGTGATCTTCGCGCCCGTGAGCATCCGCAAGCAGCCGCGCAAGGAAGCCGTTGAGCTGGCGCGCAGCCTGCTCGATCGCGTGGGGCTGGCGCACAAGATCGACGCCTATCCGGGATCGCTGTCCGGCGGGCAGCAGCAGCGCGTGGCGATCGCGCGCGCGTTGGCCCTGCAGCCGCCCGTCATGCTGTTCGACGAGCCGACCAGCGCACTCGATCCGGAAATGGTGGGCGAGGTGCTTCAGGTGATGAAGGGCCTGGCCAAGGACGGCATGACGATGGTGTGCGTGACGCACGAAATGGGCTTTGCGCGAGACGTGTGCGATCGCGTGGTGTTCATGGATGCGGGCGAAATCCTGGAAATGGATACGCCCGAGCGCTTCTTCAGCGCCCCGGCGCATCCGCGCGCCCAGCGCTTCCTGGCGGACATCCTGCATCCGCGGGGTTGATCCGGGCCGATCGGCCGCGGTGGTAATGTTGGGGGTTTCATGCGCTTTTCTTCGACCGCGGCGATGTACACCCTCAAGCAACTGGAGGCCTTCTACTGGAGTTCCGAACTGGGCAGCTTCAGCGCGTCGTCGCGCAAGTTGCACACCACCCAATCGGCCGTGGCCAAACGGGTGGGGGAACTCGAGGCCTTTGCCGGCGCGCCCCTGTTCGAGCGGCGCGCCAAGAAACTCCTGATGACCCCGCAGGGCCGCAAGCTGTTCGAACTGGCTAGCCAGATGCTGGAGCTGAACAGCCGGATCGTCCAGAACATGGCCGATCCGGCCAGCTTCGAAGGCGTGGTGCGCCTGGGCGTGACCGAACTGGTTGGCATGACCTGGCTGGCGGGGCTGATCAACCAGATCAGCCAGCGCTACCCGCGTGTGCAACTGATGCCCGAGATCGATGGCGGCATCACCCTTTACGAGCGGCTGGAGCAGGACGAACTGGATCTGGCGATCATGCCCGGCCCGTTCTGGGGTTACCAGTACGATTGCACGCACCTGGGCGCGGTCACTAATGTCTGGATGGCCAGTCCGGCGCTGGGCATCGATGTGGCCGCCGCGCTGACGCCGCAGGATCTGGCGCCCTATCCGGTGATTTCCCAGCCCACCAACTCGGCGCTATCGCATCTGTATGACGCGTGGTTCGCGGAGCAGGGAATGCCGGTCAAGCGGGTGTTGACGTGCAACAGCCTGGGCATGATGGCCCAGCTGACCATGCTGGGATTGGGCATCAGCTATCTGCCGGGCGCGTATTTCGCGCCGCTGGTGGCGCGCGGGGCGTTGTGCCAGCTGAATGTGCAGCCGGACCTGCCGATGATCAATTACTACGCGGTGCACAAGAAGAACATCGTCAATCCGGTGGTGTCCCGGGTGATCGACATTGCGCGCGAGGAATGCGCGTTCGAGGTGGCCGGTGCCTTCCTGCCCCATGTGCCGCCGGCAGCGCGGCCCATCGAGGCAGAAGGCGATGGGCCGGATCGGGACCCGGCCGAGGGGCAGATTTAACCGCAGCGGATCGCCGTCATCACATCCTTGTCGTCGACGATGAGGTTCAGGCGGGTGTTGTTGTATTCCATGGTGACAAGCTGGCCCGGGCGCAGCATGCGCGCAGTGGCGCTGCCGCTGCGCGTGCGCAGGTCTTCCATGAGGGAGGGCGTGGCTTTCTGGCCGATCTGCGATTGCAGGGCGCCAGCGTCGCAGCTCTTGCCGGTGCTGCTGCCCGGAATGGCCGAAGACGAACCGTAGGAAGCGCCGGCGCCGGTGCTCGATGAAGAGGACGCGCTCGAAGCGCTGGAAGCCGGCGCGCTGGACGTGCGCGAACCACCGGTATTGGCGCACGCAGCCAGGCTGGCAACCAGCAGGAAGGGGATCAGCTTGCGGATCATGTAGGACTCCTTACAACGAGCGGACAAAAAGCCATGATAGACCAGCGGCGAGGCGCTGTGCTCAAGGCGCGGCGGGCATGTGCAACCGGGCAACAGCGGCAGACGGCTGGCCGCGCATCAGGTCGCATCAGGTGTCTGACACCCCGCATGGACGGTCTTCAGGTTTGAAGGGTGTTTCAAGGGTGTCAGACACCTTCAAGTTGCACCTGTGCTTCTTGGCCAGGTGTCTGACACCCGTATGGACGGTCTTCAGGCTTGAAGGGTGTTTCAAGGGTGTCAGACACCTTCAAGTTGCACCTGTGCTTCTTGGCCAGGTGTCTGACACCCGTATGGATGGTCTTCAGGCTTGAAGGGTGTTTCAAGGGTGTCAGACACCTTCAAGTTGCATCTGTGCTTCTTGGCCAGGTGTCTGACACCCGTATGGACGGTCTTCAGGCTTGAAGGGTGTTTCAAGGGTGTCAGACACCTTCAAGTTGCAGCTGTGCTTCTTG
>NZ_JCBANC010000096.1:0-14366 GCF_059760815.1 Achromobacter sp. 1012554356
GCCGAGCTCGGCCGCGAAGGCGTCCAGCCGCAGTGCGCTGGCGTACAGCACGCCACGCAGCCAGTCGCTGGCATGCGGGTCAGCGGGCGACGCCGCGCCGGCGCCATCGGGCGACAGGCTGCTTTGCTCGCCAGCCGCCACGTCCACGTAGCGTCCCGGCTGCCCGGCGCTACTGACGCGCACGCGTCCTTCCTGCACGCTGAGCTGGCAGCGTCCGCCCTCCTCGCGCACACAGAACCGCGAGGCCTGCGCTTCGATATCGCCCAGCCGCGTGCGCACGATGAACGGACGCGGATGGCTGGCGGGGTCCGTCACCGCATGAACGGCGATCTCGCCGGCGCGCAGGCGCAACAGGCGTGTCGCTTCGTCGAACAGCACGTCGACGGCGCTGGAGGTATTCAGGTGCAGCGTGGAACCGTCTGCCAGCATCACGTCGCGCCGCTCGCCCGCGGCGCTGCGGTAGTCGGCGCTCCAGTCCAGGGGATCGGCCCGCCATGCGGCCCAGCCAAGCGGCCCAGCCACGATCAGGGCAATCAGCGTCGTCAGCGCGGCGCGGCGGCTATTGAGGTCCGGCCGATTCAGCGTCGCCATGCCCAGCGCCGACGGAATCAGGCCGAAGCGCGCATTCACGCGCTGCGCCCGCTGCCAGGCGTGTTCGTGCTCGGCCTTGCTGGCGCGCCATTGGTCGCAGGCGTGCACGTCTGCGTCCGTGGCCCGTCCCGAGCTCAGCCGCAACAGCCACCTCGCGGCTTCGCGCGCGACGTTGCGCTCAACGGCCGGCAGCTCGCCAGGCGGATCGGCTTGCGCGCTCACATCACCGCCATGATGCATTGCTCGTATCCCTTGGTGATGTAGCGGTGCACGGTGCGCAGCGACACGCCGAGCTTGTCGGCGATCTCGTTATGGCTCAGCCCTTCCAGTTGCGCCATCAAAAACGCCTGGCGGGCAGGCAGCGACAGGCCGGCCAGCATTTCTTCGATCTCCTGCAGCGTTTCCAGGATGATGAGCCGCTGTTCCGGGGAAGGGGCAAGCGCCTCGGGCATCAACGCCAGCGCTTCCATGTAGGCCTGCTCGACCGAACGGCGGCGATGGTGGTTCAGCAGCAGGCGCTTGGCGATGGTGGTGAGGTAGGCGCGCGGCTCGCGCAGTGCGCCCAGTTCGTGCCGGTGCCGCAGCACGCGCACGAAGGTGTCCTGCGCAAGATCGGCGGCATCGAAGCTGTTACCCAGCTTGGCGCGCAGCCAGCCGTGCAGCCATCCGTGATGGGTGCGATACAGCATGTTGACGGCGTCGCCCGAGGCGAGCACGGAATTCGGCACGGACGGCTCCCTGACTCTCAACTACAACAAGCACAACTAAAAATTCATAACTACAAATAGCAATCGTTCTCATTCTAAATGCAAAACCATGATTTTGGTCAAATTCGCGCGTCGGGCTTGCGGAGATATCATCCGTACGACGTCCGCCGCCTCCCGCGGCGGCGCTTTCCACAGGCTGATCCCATGCTCTACGCCGTCCTGCAATTTCTCCATGTCATGGCCGTGATCCTATGGGTGGGCGGCATGCTGTTCGCCCACTGTTTTCTGCGGCCGGCGGCCGCGAAACTGGACCCCCCCGTGCGGTTGCGGCTTCTGGCCTCGGTGCTGGGGCCTTTTTTGAACGCCGTGCTGGCAGCCATCGTCCTGATCCTGGTGACCGGCGCGTGGATGATCGGCTCGTCGGCCAGCCAGGCCGCGCAGACGGGCGGCTCGTTCTTCATGCCTCGCAACTGGACGCTGATGGCCAGCGGCGGCATCGTGATGATCGCGATCTTCGGCCACATCCGGTTCGCGCTGTTCAAGCGGCTGGCCGCAGCGGTGGCGGCGTCCGACTGGCCCGCGGGCGGTCAGGCGATGGGCGGCATCCGGCGCTGGGTGGGCGTGAACCTGCTGCTCGGAATCGCCATCGTGGCCGTCATGTTTCTGGGCTAGCGAAGGGACAGGCCGGCGCCCTGACCGATCGGACAATCGCCGGTTGCTATCGGAAATCTTGGCCTTGATGCAATACGCCGTACATCCGCGCTGGCCACACTGCGGATGACTCTCGCGGGTCACGTCAACGACAACAGGGAAATCCCATGATCAAACGTGTATTGCATCTGGCCGCTTCCGGCCTCTTCGCCGCCGGCGCCGCCCAGGCCTCCTCCATCGACAACAGCGCCATCGGCCAGCCCGAGTTCCGCGCGCACAAGGCCACCTACGGCGTGGTCTACCGCCTGCCGGCCGAGGTGAACGCCGTGCTTGACGCCAAGGTCAACGGCGTCCTCAAGGAAGATCTGATCAAACTCGGCTTGAAGACCGAAGCCGACACGCCCAATCTGCCGCACGTCACCGTGGTCCACATCCACAATGCCGATCCGCAGACGCCGGCGCGCATGCTCAAGGCGCTGCCCAAACCGCCGGCGCCGCTGCGGGTAACGCTCAAGACCTTCTATCCCACCGAGGCCGCCAAGGGCGCGGGCCATCCGTGGTGGCTGGACCTGGGCGTGGTCAAGAGCGGCCAGGGCTTCGAGGACATGATGCGCTACAACACCGTGGCCACCGCCGCCCTCGCCCCGCTGCGCGACGGCCCGCTGCCGCGCGTGACCGGCCCTGTGTACGCCAAGATGGGCGACGCCGGCAAGGAACTGGTCAAGACACTGGGCGTGAGCGGCGTGAACGTCATGCAGGACGGCAAGGAAGTGCGCGCGCACAATCCGCACACCACGCTGGTCTACAGCATGACGCCGTACGACGCGCGGCTGCAGGACGCCATGAAGGCAGAATCCGACAAGTTCAACGCCGTGCTGCCCGACGGCATCGAGACGACGTTCAAGGACGTCTCCATCGTGGAAATCGGCTTCGCAGGCAATGTGGTGCGCGAGATCTACCGCGTCAGCCTGGAAGACGGGTCGGTCCTGGACGTGGCGTCGGGCAAACCGGTCGCCAAGTAGCATCGAGGATCCGGGGCTCGAATCACAAGCAGGACCATCGCCGCATGCTGCCATTCCATGGCAGTATTGCGGCGTCCGCCCTCCGCCTGCCCCCATGTCCCGCACCGAACGTCTCCTGGATCTGCTCCAGACCCTGCGCCGCCACCGCCTGCCCGTCAGCGGGCATCGGCTCGCGGCCGAGATGGGCGTCAGCCTGCGCACGCTGTATCGCGACATCGCCACGCTGCAATGCCAGGGCGCGGAGATCGAGGGGGAACCCGGCGTGGGTTACGTGCTGCGGCCCGGATTCATGCTGCCGCCGCTGATGTTCAGCACCGAAGAGATCGAAGCGCTGGTGCTGGGCACGCGCTGGGTGGCCCGCCGCTCCGACGAGCGATTAGGGCTGGCCGCCCGCAATGCGCTGGCCAAGATCGGCGCGGTGCTGCCGCAGGAACTGCGCGACGAGCTCGACGCCATCCCGCTGCTGGTTGCCCCCAGCGCCGTGGCCGTCACTGACCGGGTCGACGTGGCGCTGATCCGCCAGGCCATCCGCGGCGAACAGAAGCTGGAAATCACGTACCGCGATGACAAAGGGTCCGATTCCAGCCGTGTCATCTGGCCGTTCGCGCTGGGCTTCTTCGACAGCGTGCGGCTGGTGATGGCCTGGTGTGAATTGCGCGGCGACTTCCGGCATTTCCGCACCGACCGCATCGCCACCCTGGCCATCGGCGCCAGGTATCCCAAACGGCGGCACATCCTGCTCAAGGAGTGGCGCGCGCTGGATCACGAGGCGCGCAAGGACTGACGTTCACTACAGCCAAAAACTGACAGTACCCCTGCCTATGATGAGCGCGTCTATCCCCCGGAGCGCATCATGTCAGACACCAATTTCGTCATCCTGTATGTGGAAAAGCCGCAGGCCAGCGCCGCGTTCTACAGCGCGCTGCTGCAGCGTCCGCCCATCGAATCGTCGCCCACGTTTGCGCTGTTTGCGCTGGACTCCGGGTTGATGCTGGGTTTGTGGTCGCGCTACACGGTGGCGCCGGCGGCGGCTGGACGCGGCGGTGCGTCCGAGCTGGCGTTCACGGTGGCGGACGCCGCCGCGGTAAACCAGCGCCATGTGGACTGGAGCCTGCGGGGCCTGCCCATCTTGCAGCCGCCCACCGACATGGACTTTGGCCGCACCTTTGTCGCACTGGACCCCGACGGCCATCGCCTGCGCGTATTTGCCCCCGCGCCGGCGCCGGTGCCGGCCGCGCCGCGGACGGAACGCGCCGTCGCCGCCGTCTGACAACAAGCGGCCGCGCCGAGGGGCGCGGCCGCTGATCACGCGTCACGCACGCTGCCGGCGCGCGTTCATGGCGACCGCTTCGCCTCGCTTCTTGAACAGCAGGTAGTACGCCGCCACCAGCAACAGCAGAAACGGCACGCCGAACACCAGCGTCAGCTTGAAGACGGCGGTGAAGTACGTGGTCAGCAAAATTGCCAGCATCACGCCCGCGCCCAGCAGTGTCAGCACCGGAAAGCCCGGCATGCGGAACGACAGCTTCGCACCGCCTTCGCGCACCCAGCGGCGGCGGAAGAAGTAGTGCGTCACGAAGATCATCATCCAGGTAAAGAGCGCGCCGAACATCGAGATGGCCATCATCAGCGTGAAGGCCGTCTCGGGATACAGCACGTTCAGCACCGTGGCGATGGCAATGCCGCTGGTGGACAGCAGCAGCGCGTTCAGCGGCGTGCCGTTGCTGGACAGCCGGCCCATCGCCGACGGCGCGTGGCCCGCGCGCGACAGGCTGAACATCATGCGCGTGGTGATATAGAGCTGGCTGTTCATGGCGGACAGCGCGGCCACCAGCACGATGAAGTTGATGACGCCCGCGGCGCCCGGAATATCAAGCACCAGCATTACCTGCACGAAGGGGCTGTCGCCGTTGCCGGCTTGGTCCCACGGCACGATGGCCAGGATCAGCGCGAGCGTCAGCAGATAGAACACGACGAGCCGGACGATGGTGGCGCGAAACGCCTGCTTGACGGCGCGCTCGGGATCCTCGGCTTCGCCGGCCGCCACGGCGATCATCTCGACGCTCAGGTAGCTGAAGATCGAGATCACGACCGCGATCCACATGCCCCACATGCCGTTCGGAAAGAATCCGCCATGCGCGGTGTAGTTCACGGTGCCGTACTGCGGACTGCCCCAGACCACATAGGCGCCCAGGAAGATGAACCCGATGATGGCGCTGATCTTGATGGTCGAGAACCAGTATTCGATCGTGCCGAACGCCTTGACGCTCAGCGCATTGATCAGGATGAGGGCCGCGGAAAAGATACACACCCAGAGCCATCCCGGCACGCCAGGAAACCAGAAAGCCATGTACTTGGCCACCGCCGTGACCTCCGTGCCCACCGCCAGCACCACGCAGGACCAGTACGCATAGCGCACCAAAAAGCCCGCAAGCGGGCTGATGTAATGCTCGGCGTAGGCGCCGAACGAGCCGGACGTGGAATGCGCCACGGTCATTTCGGCCAGGCAGGCCATGAGCAGCAGCGTGATCAAGCCGCCGATGGCATAGCTGATGAGCACGCTTGGCCCGGCAAAGCCGATGGCGAACTTACTGCCCAGGAACAGGCCTGTGCCGATGGCCCCGCCGATCGCGATCATGCTCATCTGACCGGGCGTCAGCCGGCGCTTGAGCCCCTGTTCGCGTTCGGCAATCTGGCCGAACCCTTTCTGTTGTTGCATTGTCTCCTCCTGTATTGCGCATTGTTGTGTGATGTACGGCCCCTTGCGGGGCCGGCGCGATGAGGGGTTGAACCCGGAATCAGGTCACGGCGGAACGCTGCTTGAACTCGGGCTTGTCCCACGCGCGGGTGTCCAGCACGTCCTTCAGGATGTCGACCGCGTCCCAGACATCGGCGTAGCCGAAATACAGCGGCGTCAGGCCGAACCGCAGGACTTCGGGCTCGCGGTAATCGCCGATCACGCCGCGCGCGATCAGCGCCTGCATGACCTCGAAGCCGTTGGGATGACGGAAGCTGACATGGCTGCCGCGATCGGCGTGCGTGCGCGGCGTCACCAGCGTCAGCGGATGGCCGGCGCAACGCGATTCCACCAGCTGGATGAACAGGTCGCTCAGCGCCAGCGACTTCTTGCGCACTTCGTCCATGCCGGCGGCGCGCGCCACATCCAGGCCGCACTCGACCATCGACAGCGACACGATGGGCTGCGTGCCGCACAGATAGCGGCGGATACCGCCCGCGGGCTCGTAGGCGACGGCCATGTCGAACGGGCGGCTATGGCCCCACCAGCCGGACAACGGCTGCCAGAAGTCCTTGGTGTGGCGCGGCGCCACCCAGATGAAGGCAGGCGAACCGGGGCCGCCATTCAGATACTTGTAGGTGCAGCCCACCGCGAAGTCGGCATTGGCGCCGTTCAGGTCCACGGGCACCGCGCCGGCGGCGTGCGCCAGATCCCAGATGGCCAGCACGCCGTGTTCATGCGCCTGGGCGGTGACGGCGGCCATGTCGTGCATCTGGCCGCTGCGGTAATTGACGTGGGACAGCAGCATCACGGCGACGGAATCGTCCAGCGCCTTGTCCAGCGTCAGGTCGTCGTCGATCAGGCGCATCTCGTAGCCCTGCTGCAGCAGGTCGATCATGCCCTGAATCATGTACAGGTCGGTGGGGAAGTTGTCGCGCTCGGACAGGATGACGCGGCGCGCGGGGTGCTTATGCTGCTGGATGCGCAGCGCGGCGGCCAGCGCCTTGAAGATGTTGAGCGACGTGGTGTCGGTGATGACCAGCTCGCCCTCGCGCGCGCCCAGCAGGCTGCCCAGCTTGTCGCCCAGCCGCGCGGGCAGGTCGAACCAGCCCGCGGTGTTCCAGCTTCGGATGAGGCCCGTGCCCCATTCGTCCGTAATGACCTGCGCGGCGCGGGCCGCGGCGGTCTTGGGCAGCACGCCCAACGAATTGCCGTCCATGTAGAGCACGCCGGGCGGCAGGTTGAATTGTTCTTTCACGTGGGCCAGGGGATCCTGGCGATCGGCATTGACGCAGTCGTCGCGAGTGTTCATGTTCTGTTCCTTCCAGCAGATTTCCGGATACATGCTATCAGCGCGGTCAGGCCGAAAAATTGCAAATCCAGTCGTGACTTACCCGTATTTTTCGCATTAAATTGCATTCATCATAATTTTTTCGAATTGAATTGCTCCATGCAGATCGACGTCATAGACCAGCGCATTCTGGCCCGCCTGCAGGAGGACGGCCACCTCAGCAATCAGGACCTGGCCGAGCAGGTGGCGCTGTCGCCATCCGCGTGCCTGCGCCGCGTGCGCGCGCTGGAAGAAGCCGGGCTCATACGCGGCTACCGCGCGTTGCTGGATGCCGAGAAACTGGGCTTCGAACTGGAGGCCATCGTCCATGTGTCGCTGGACCAGTCGCGCGCCGGCTGGCACGAGGAATTCCTGGCCGGCATCGCGCTGCACGACGAAATCACCGAGGCCAGCATCGTCACCGGCGCGTCCAATTACATCCTGACCGTCCGCACGCGCAACCTGTCGGCGTTTTCAAATTTTGTCGAGGACAAGCTCAGCAAGCTTCCGGGCGTGCGCGATCTTTGTTCGCATATCGTCATGCGCAAAGTGAAGAACCGGCAAGGCATGCTGCCGCTGGCGGCCTGGCGCTAAGTTGACCGAGCCGTCCGCATGACGCGGGGCGCGCTAGGTTGGCGCGTGCTTCAAAAAGCCGAAGACCGTCACGAAATGGCAGGCCGTGCCGCCCATGACGAACAGATGCCAGATGCCGTGCGCATGGCGCCAGCGTTTGTCATTGGCATAAAACAGCGTGCCGGTGGTGTAGATGGCGGCGCCCGCCAGCAGCCATGTCAGCCCCGCCGTCGACAGCGCGCCCGCGATCGGCGCGGCGAAGGCCACGCCCAGCCAGCCCATGACCAGATACAGCGGCAAGGCGGGCGGCGCGTTGCGCGCCCACCAGAGTTCGCGGCTGATGCCCACGAAGGCCAGCAGCCACATCGCCACGCCCATCGCGGCGCCCCAGCGATGGTCCACCGGGCCGAACGCCAGCGGCGTGTACGTGCCGGCGATCAGCAGGTAGATCGCGCAGTGGTCGGCTTTGGCCCACATCGCCTTGCGGCGCCCTTGCGTGCAATGGAACAGGGAAGACGACGCATACACCGCGATCATCGACGCCGCGAACACCGCGCAACTGACGATTTGTCGCGTGTCCACGCGCAGCTCGGCCGCGCGCGTGATCAAGGCGCCGGAAGCCAGCACCGCCAGCGCCAGCCCGGCCAGATGCGTCACGCCATTGAGTCGTTCGCCTTGCTGCATGTACGCCTCCCGCTCCGGCGACGTGCCGGCGCCTGTCATCATGGCGGGCTTGTGTGACAGGCGCGGGTCAGCGGGATCACCCCACGAAATCCACCGCGGCCGGATAGCCGTCAATGGCGCGCGCGGACAGGATCGCGCGCTGCACCGCGATCGCAATTACCTCGGCGGCCATGACGCCCAGCAGCATCACGTTGGCGGACTTGCCCGACGTCCCCGTACCCAGCGCAAAGATCGTGTCGCCGTCGAGCATGGTGTGAATGGGGTTGATCGTGCGCGCCAGCCCGTCGTGCGCCATGCCGGCGATCTTCTGGGCTTCGGCCTTGGTGATCCGGGCGTCCGTGGCCACGGCGCCGATGGTGGTGGCCGCGCCCGCGCGCATCGACTTGGGCAGGTCGCCCGCCAGGATGGCCGCGCGCGTGTCGAACAGCATCTTGCCGTCTTCGGTGCGCGCGCCGGCCAGGATGCGCCCCGTGGCCGGGTCCAGCACGTCGCCCACGGCGTTGACCGCGACGATGGCGCCCACCGTCACGCCCGCCACCGTCAGCGACGCGCTGCCGATGCCGCCCTTCATGGCGCGCTTGGGACCATACAGCTTGCCCACCGTCGCCCCGGCGCCCGCGCCCACGTTGCCTTCCTGCGGGGCGTCGGCCGTGGCCGAACGGCAGGCCTGATAACCGGCGGCGGCATCGGGCCGCACCGACGCGTCGCCCACGCCCAGGTCGAACAGCACCGCGCAAGGCACGATGGGCACGACCGCCACGCCCACATCAAAGCCGATCTTCTTTTCTTCCAGATAGCGCATCACGCCCGACGCCGCATCCAGGCCGAAGGCGCTGCCGCCCGTCAGCACAATTGCGTGCACCTTGTCGACCATGTTGATCGGATTGAGCAGATCGGTCTCGCGCGTCCCGGGCGCCGCGCCGCGCACGTCCACACCGCCCGTCGCGCCGGTCTCGGCAATGATGACCGTGCAGCCGGTAGGCCGGCGGGTCTCGGTGTAATGCCCCACCCGCAAGCCGGCGACATCGGTAATGCTGCCGCCGCCGGGCATCGACCCCGTGCCGCCGACGCCCTGCGCGGGCATCGTGCCGGCTGCGGCAGCGCCCGCCGCCGCCATCATGAACGCACGCCTGTTCCATTGCTGTTCCACACCCGTCTCCGTCAAGGTACTGCCTGAAGGATCCCGGACCGACTGCGCCCGGCGTTCGGTACTGCCATATGACTTGTAGCTATATTTTTACTATTCCATATGCTTTGTGGAAAAATAGGCCGGTTGTTAGAGTGCCGCTACGCCGGAGGGCATTGCAGGCCCACATGCTCTCCACAGTGATCATCCGTGGAGCATTGTCATGAAACTCTTCCGTACGCTTTTCATCGCCGGCCTCGTGCAGGTCGCCGCCCTGTCCACCGCCCATGCCCAGTCCGAACTGGACCAGATCAAATCCGCGGGCGTCTTCAAGATCGGCACCGAAGGCACCTACGCGCCTTTCACCTTCCACGACGCATCGGGCAAGCTTACCGGCTTTGACGTGGACATTGGCCGCGCCATCGCCGAGCGCCTGGGCGTGAAGGCGCAATTCGTCGAAGGCAAGTGGGACGGCCTGATCGCCGGCCTGGACGCCAAGCGCTACGACGCCGTCATCAATCAGGTGGGCATCACGGATGCGCGCCGCGCCAAGTACGACTTCTCCGACCCCTACATTTCGTCCGCGGCCGTGCTGATCGTGCGCGACGACAACACCAGCATCAAGTCCTTCGCGGACCTGAAGGGCAAGAAGTCCGCCAACACGCTGACCAGCAACTTCGGCAAGCTGGCGCAGAACCATGGCGCGGAAGTCGTCGCCGTGCAGGGCTTTAACGAAGCCATCGACCTGCTGACCTCCGGCCGTGTTGAAGCCACCGTCAACGACAACCTGTCGTTCCTGGACTTCAAGAAGCAGAAGCCCAACGCCCGCGTGAAGATCGCGGCCACCGACAAGACGGCGGAGTTCAGCAATTCTGGCGTTTTGATCCGCAAGAACAATCCCGAGCTGCAGGCTGCCATCAACAAGGCGCTGGCCGACATCAAGGCGGACGGCACGTACAAGACCATCTCGGTCAAGTACTTCGGCACGGACCTGTCCGCGCAATAAGCAACTGGAGCGCCCATGACGCTGCCCACCTGGCTGCACGCCATCCTGCCCGATTGGCTGCTGGCAAAAATTGGCGAATGGTCGGTGCCGGCCTGGGTGCAGCTGATGGCGGATTCGTTCTGGCCGCTGCTGCACGCGGGGCTGGTCTTCACGGTTCCGCTGACGCTGATGTCGTTTGCGCTGGGTCTGGCCCTGGCCTTCGTGGTGGCGCTCATCCGGCTGTTCGGCCCCGCGCCGCTGGTGGCGGTGGTGCGCTTCTATGTCTGGCTCATCCGCGGCACGCCGCTGCTGGTGCAGCTTTTCGTGATCTTCTACGGCCTGCCCAGCGTGGGCATCGTGCTGGATCCGTTGCCCGCCGCGCTGATCGGCTTCACGCTGAACGTCGGCGCCTACAACTCCGAAGTGATCCGCGGCGCGATCGAGTCGATCACCAAGGGACAGTGGGAAGCGGCCTATTCGCTCAGCATGACGCGCGGCCAGGCTTTGCGCCGCACGATCCTGCCGCAGGCGGCCCGCGTGGCCGTGCCGCCGCTGTCCAATTCGTTCATCGCGCTGGTCAAGGACACGTCGCTCGCGGCGGTGCTGACGGTGCCCGAAATTTTCCAGGCCGCGCAGCGCATCGCGGCTGTCACGTATGAACCGCTGATCCTCTATACGGAAGCCGCGCTGATCTATCTGGCGTTCAGCTCCGTCCTGTCCGCGGCGCAAGTGCGGCTGGAACGGCGCTTCGGCCAGCATGCGATGTTTAGCGAGAAGACCCGATGATCCGCCTTGAAAAAATCGAAAAGTCCTTTGGCGGCAATCCCGTGCTCAAGCAGGTGGATGTCCAGATCGACGAAGGCAGCGTCACCGCCTTGATCGGTCCGTCGGGCAGCGGCAAGAGCACCCTGCTGCGCTGCGTGAACCTGCTGGAAGTGCCGGATCGCGGCCGGCTGGAGATCGGGCCGGAAACGGTCGACTTTGAACCCGGGCGCAAACTTGCCCGCGAACAGGTCCAGGCGGTGCGCAAACAGACCGGCATGGTGTTCCAGAACTTTCAGCTCTTTCCGCATCAGACCGTGATCGGCAATGTGATGGAAGGGTTGGTGACGGTGCAGAAATGGCCCACCGACCGCGCGCGTGCACGGGCGGAGGAATTGCTGCGCAAGGTGGGGATGCTGGAGAAGGCGGAAGCCTGGCCCGCGAATCTGTCCGGCGGCCAGCAGCAACGCGTGGCGATTGCCCGCGCGCTGGCGCCCGCGCCACGTGTTCTGCTGTGCGACGAGCCGACGTCGGCGCTGGATCCGGGCTTGGCCGCGGAGGTGGTGGATGTGCTGCGCCAGTTGGCCGCGGAAGGCATGACGATGCTCATGGCCACGCATGATCTGCGGCTGGCGGCGAGCGTGTCGCGGGAGGTGGTGTTTTTGCTGGATGGCGTGGTGGTGGAAGCCGGCGATTCGCGGTCGGTTTTCACGAATCCGAGTGATTCACGCACGGCGACGTTCGTGTCGACGCTGACGCAGGAAGCGCCGTAGAACTGGGATCTCATAGATCTCGGTGTCTGACACCCTCTGCGAGGCTGCCGCGAGTTGACGATCGCGTCACCAGGGTGTCAGACACCTGCCGCAATCTGATCTCGGTGTCTGGCACCCTCTGCGAAGCTGCCACGAGTTGACGATCGTCTCGCCAGGGTGTCAGACACCTGCCGCAATCTGATCTCGGTGTCTGACACCCTCTGCGAAGCTGCCACGAGTTGACGATCGTCTCACCAGGGTGTCAGACACCTGCCGCAATCTGATCTCGGTGTCTGACACCCGCTGCGAGGCCGCCGCGAGTTGACGATCGCCTCACCAGGGTGTCAGACACCTGCCGCAATCTGATCTCGGTGTCTGACACCCTCTGCGAAGCTGCCACGAGTTGACGATCGTCTCACCAGGGTGTCAGACACCTGCAGCAATCTGATCTCGGTGTCTGACACCCGCTGCGAGGCCGCCGCGAGTTGACGATCGTCTCACCAGGGTGTCAGACACCTGCCGCAATCTGATCTCGGTGTCTGACACCCGCTGCGACGCCGCCGCGAGTTGACGATCGTCTCACCAGGGTGTCAGACACCTGCCGCAATCTGAACTCGGTGTCTGACACCCTCTGCGAGGCCGCCGCGAGTTGACGATCGCCTCACCAGGGTGTCAGACACCTGCCGCAATCTGATCCCGGTGTCTGACACCCTCTGCGAGGCCGCCGCGAGTTGACGATCGTCTCGCCAGGGTGTCAGACACCTGCCGCAATCTGATCTCGGTGTCTGACACCCGCTGCGAGGCCGCCACGAGTTGACGATCGCGTCACCAGGGTGTCAGACACCTGCCGCAATCTGATCTCGGTGTCTGACACCCGCTGCGAGGCCGCCGCGAGTTGACGATCGTCTCGCCAGGGTGTCAGACACCTGCCGCAATCTGATCTCGGTGTCTGACACCCTCTGCGAGGCCGCCACGAGTTGACGATCGCGTCACCAGGGTGTCAGACACCTGCCGCAATCTGATCTCGGTGTCTGACACCCTCTGCGAGGCCGCCGCGAGTTGACGATCGTCTCGCCAGGGTGTCAGACACCTGCCGCAAGCCGCCGATTGTTATTTGGGTGGCAGCGAGCCCGCCGGGTCGACCGCCTGGCCGTCGTAGCGTAATTCGAAATACAGGCCGACCTGCTTGCTGTCGCTGTTGCCCATTTCGGCGATCTTCTGGCCTTGCGACACGCGCTGGCCTTCCTTGACCAAGAGCTTGCTGTTGTGCGCGTAGATGCTAAGGAAGCTGGCGTTGTGCTTGACGATGACCAGATGGCCGTAGCCGCGCAGGCCGCTGCCAGAGTAGGCCACCGTGCCGGGCGCGGCCGACACGACGGGCGTGCCGGCGGAATTGCTGATGACGATGCCGTTCGAGTGGGATCCGTCGTAGCCGCGTGTGACCTTGCCTTGCGCGGGCCATACCAGCGAGATCGCGCCCGGTGGCGCGGTGCGCCGCTTGCCGGATGAGGCGGTGGCGCGCGGGGCAGGTTTGGGGTTGGCTTTGGTGCTGGCCTTGCTGGGCGGCGAGGTGCGCGCCTGGCCGGCAGGCGGCTCGACCCGCAGGAGCTGGCCGACTTCGATCGAGTTGGAGTTCGACAGCTTGTTCCACCGGACCAGATTGCTGACGGTCGTGCCTTCCTTGCGCGCAATCTGATAGAGCGTGTCGCCCGATTCGACCCGGTAATAGCCCGGCTGGACCTTGGTCGTTCCGCAGGCGGTCAGCAACACCAGCAGCGCCGCCATCATCGCGCCCAGCCATAGACGGGCATACGGTCCGGCGCGTTCAAGTCCGGCGTGTCCCCGCCTGGCGGGCCGGGAGGCAACGGCCAAAGTCGAAACGGGCGAGGTGCAATCGGACGCTGTCGAACGGGATGAGTTCGAAACGGACAAGGTCGAAACGGACACGTTCGAAACGGACAAGGAAAGCTCTGAAACCTGGGGCACGGGATCGCGTGTCGGAAAGAAGTGCGTTCAAGGGTACCAAGAAATTGGGAACGCTTGGCATAGAATGCCTGCATGCCTTCGTCGACACGCCTCCTGTGCACGCTGCGCGCCCTGCGCGCCGAGGGCGTGCTTTGGCTGGCGATTCTGGCATTGGCGCTGCGGGCACTGGTCCCCGCCGGCTACATGCCGGACACCCGCGCGCTGCATGATGGCCGGCTCGAGGTCACCTTCTGCTCGGCGGCGGGCAACGTGTCGTCGTTCAGCGTGGCGCTGCCGTCCGATGATGGGGGTAAGGCCCCGCACGACAGCGCCAACACCGGCGCGCAATGTCCCTTCGGCCTGCTTGTGCACGTCACGCCCGCCACCGCGCCGGCCATGACGCCGCTGCTGCTGTCGGCCGCCGGACATCCCCCGTTCCCTCCCCAAGTGCGCGCCGTGCCGGCGCAGCCCGCCCACGGTC
>NZ_JCBANC010000097.1:0-14203 GCF_059760815.1 Achromobacter sp. 1012554356
CCCGCCACGCTGCAGGAAGGTTTATGAACGACGCCAATATTGCCGCCGCCGACGCCCCCCAGGTGCTGCTCGATGTGAACGGCATCGAGGTGATCTACAACCACGTGATCCTGGTCCTCAAGGGCGTGTCCCTGCAGGTGCAGGAAGGCAAAATCGTGGCGCTGCTGGGCGCGAACGGCGCGGGCAAGACCACGACGCTTCGCGCCATCTCGAACCTGCTCAAGGGCGAGCGCGGCGACGTCACCAAGGGCAACATCCAGTACCGCGGCCAACGCATCGAACGCCTGACGCCGGCCGAACTGGTCAAGCGCGGCGTCGTGCAGGTGATGGAAGGCCGGCATTGCTTTGCCCACCTCACCATCGAGGAAAACCTGCTGACGGGCGCCTATACGCGCAGCATGAGCCGGGGCGACACCAGCGCCGCGCTGGAGCGGGTCTACCAGTATTTTCCGCGCCTGAAGCAGCGCCGCACCAGCCAGTCCGGCTACACCTCGGGCGGCGAGCAGCAGATGACCGCGATCGGCCGCGCACTCATGGCCAACCCCAACATGATCCTGCTGGACGAACCGTCGATGGGCCTGGCGCCGCAGATCGTGGAAGAGATCTTCGAGATCGTGCGCGACCTGAACCAGCGCGAGCGCGTGAGCTTCCTGCTGGCTGAGCAGAACACCAACATCGCGCTGCGCTACGCCGATTACGGCTACATCCTGGAAAACGGGCGCGTGATGATGGACGGCGCGGCCGCCGACCTGGCGCAGAACGAGGACGTGAAGGAGTTCTACCTGGGCATTTCCAGCGGCGAACGCAAGAGTTTCCGAGACAACAAGTTCTACCGCCGCCGCAAACGCTGGCTGGCCTGATTCCCGACGCGGGCAAGCCAGCGCTTGCCGCATGGCGCCGGCAACGGCGCCGCAAACCGGCACACGAGAAGGTGCGATTCCATGTCCGAGTTTTTCGATGACCGCGAAACCCGAGCGCCCGAGCAACGAGAGCGCGAACTGATGGCCGCCCTGCCCGGGGCGATTGCGCGGGCGATCGCGCGCGCGCCGGCCATTGCCGAGCAACTGCGCGGCGTGGACCCCGCCACGATCACCTCGCGCGAGGCGCTGGCCCGGTTGCCGGTACTGCGCAAACACGAACTGCTGGAACGCCAGCAACACAGCCGCGACGACGGCGCCCGGCCCGCCGGTCCCGAAAAAGCCTTCGGCGGCTTCTCCGCAATCGGCTGGGGCGAAGCGATGCGCGTGTTCGCCTCGCCCGGCCCGATCTACGAACCGGAGAGCGCGCGGTCGGATTACTGGCGCTTCGCGCGCGCCCTGTACGCGGCGGGCTTTCGCGCCGGCGAGCTGGCCTACAACTGCTTTTCGTACCACTTCACGCCGGCCGGCTCGATGATGGAAACCGCCGCCCACGCCGTGGGCTGCACAGTGTTCCCCGGCGGCACCGGGCAGACCGAGCAGCAGGTGCGCGCGATCCAGGACTTGGCGCCCAGCGGCTACACGGGTACGCCGAGCTTCCTGAAGATCATCCTGGAGAAGTCCGATGAATTGGGCGTCAAGCTCGATTCATTGCGGCGCGCGCTGGTCTCCGGCGAGGCCTTCCCGCCTTCGCTGCGCGACTGGCTGGCGGCGCGCGGCATCGACGGCTACCAGGCCTACGGCAGCGCCGACCTGGGCATGATCGCGTTCGAGACGCCCGCCCGCGAAGGGCTGGTGGTGGGCGAGGACATCATTGTCGAGATCGTGCGTCCGGGCACCGGCGAGCCCGTGCCGGCAGGCGAAGTCGGCGAGGTCGTGGTGACCACTCTGAATCCCGATTACCCGCTCGTGCGGTTTGGCACCGGTGACCTGTCGGCGGTGATGTCCGGCATTTCGCCATGCGGGCGCACCAACACGCGCATCAAGGGATGGATGGGACGCGCCGACCAGACGACCAAGGTGCGCGGCATGTTCGTGCATCCGTCGCAGGTGGCGGACGTGGCGCGGCGGCATCCGGAAATCCTGCGCGCGCGGCTCGTCATCAGCGGCAGCACCGGGTCGGACCGGATGGTGCTGAAGGTGGAATCGCGCGAGCAGAACGACGAGCTGGCCCGCCGCATTGCCGATTCGGCGCGCGACGTGACCAAGCTGCGCGCCGACGTGGAATGGGTGGCCGAGGGTGGCCTGCCAAACGACGGCAAGGTCATCGACGACATCCGGACGTACGAATAGGCGATCAGGCGCGCGGTTAAGCGTAGCTAGCCGCGCGGGCTCGCGGCGCCGCCCTCACGGCGCGAAGCCCGCGTGATGAAGGCGTGTATGCCCATGCCGGCGATCATCGCCCCCGCGAACACGGCCGCGTCACCGATGCCGGCCGCCGCGGCGACCAGCGCCGGACCGGGGCAGAAACCCGCCAGGCCCCAACCCACCCCGAATGTCAGGCTGCCGGCAGCCAGCCGCGCATCGAGCCGGCTGGCTTGCGGCCAGCGCATGGGCTCGCCGGACAGGCTCGCCCGCCGCCGCCGCACCAGCGCATAGCCGATGCTGGTCGCCAGCACGGCGCCGCCCATCACGAATGCCAGGGTGGGATTCCACAACCCGGCCAGATCCAGAAATCCCAGCACGCGCGCCGGGTCCGCCAAGCCCGAGATGAGCAGGCCCAGCCCGAAGATGAGCCCGGCGACGAAGGCGTAGAGCGCGGCCATTGTCAGACACCCGCCATGTGCCGCAGCACGTAGACCGTGGCGAACCCCGCGGCCATGAAGATCAGCGTCGCCGCCAGCGACCGGCGCGAGCCGCGCGACAGGCCGCACACGCCATGTCCGCTGGTGCAGCCGGACGCGTAGCGCGTGCCGATGCCGACCAGCAGACCCGCGACGATAAGGCGCGGCGTGCTGGCCTCGACCGTGATGGAAGGCAGGTCGGAAAAGAGGCGGAACAACCAGGGCGCGGCGCACAGCCCCAGCAGGAAAGCGATGCGCCAGCCGCCGCCGCGCTCGGGCGCAAGCAACCCGCCCACGATTCCGCTGATGCCCGCGATGCGACCCGCGCCCAGCATCAGCAGCACCGCGCCGGCGCCGATCAGCAGGCCGCCCGCCGTGCCGGCGCCCGGGGTGAAGGCGGACCAGTCCACATTCATTTGAGTGACGCCATGGCGCGTCCGCAGTACAAACTGGATAGCGTTTTCATCACCTGGCTGACCTCGAAACTGGCCATCTGGTAATAGACGTATTTGCCCTCGCGCCGCGTCGCGACCAGACCTTCGTCGCGCAGCACGCCAAGCTGTTGCGAGAGCGTGGGCTGGCGGATGCCAGTCAGCGACTCCAGCTCGCCGACGTTGCGTTCATTCTGGACCAGCTGGCACAAGAGCAGCAAGCGGTCTTCGTTGGCTAGCGCCTTGAGCAGTGCGCAGGCCTGCGTGGCGGACTCGCGCAGGACGGCAACTTCGCAGTCGGTAAGGGGAGCGTTCATGGCTGGGTGTCGGACACGTGGGGATGGCGGCGTCATTATATTTATGAATAAACTATGCGCAAATATTATTTGATTTCGTAAATTGACCTGATCGGTCCGCCTACGCGGCCTTCACGCGAGCCCCCATGAACCCGCATATCCAGGCCTTCTTCGACCCCGTCACTGCCACCATCACCTACGTGGTTCACGAGCCGGCGCCCGGCGGCGCATGCGCCATCATCGATTCGGTGCTGGACTACGATCCCAAATCTGGCCGCAGCAATACGGCCAACGCCGACCGCGTGGTGAACTACGTGCGCGAGCGCAGCCTGCGGACGGTCTGGCTGCTGGAAACCCACGCCCATGCCGATCACCTGTCGGCGGCGCCCTACTTGCAGCGCCAGTTGGGCGGCGTCATCGCCATCGGCCAGAGCATCCGCACCGTGCAGGGCGTCTTCAAGACCATCCTGAATCTGGAGCCGGAATTCCAGCTCGACGGCTCGCAGTTCGGCCACCTGTTCGCCGACGGCGAGACCTTCCAGATCGGGGCGCTGACCGCCACGGCCATCCACGTGCCGGGCCATACACCGGCCGACATGGCCTATCTGATCGGCGATGCGGCATTTGTGGGCGACACGCTGTTCATGCCGGATGTCGGCACGGCGCGCTGCGATTTTCCGGGTGGCAACGCGCATCTGCTGTACCAGTCGATCCAGCGACTGCTGAGCCTGCCTGACGACACGCGGCTGTTCATGTGCCACGACTATCCGCCAGCAGGCCGCGAGGCCGCCTGGGAAACCACCGTGGCCGGCCAGCGCCGGGGCAACATCCACGTGCGCGACGGCATTACCGAAGACGAATTCGTCGCCATGCGCACGCGGCGCGATGCCACGCTGTCGATGCCCACGCTGATCCTGCCCGCGATCCAGGTGAACATCCGCGCGGGCCATTTCCCGCCCCCCGAGGACAACGGCGTGCGTTATCTCAAGATTCCCGTGAACGCGCTCTGACGCCCGGCCGCGGCGTACTTGCGCCGCACGCCCTTATCCCGCAAGATCGCCCGATCGCAGCCACCCGATCCGACGCATCCATGTTCGCCGAAGCCGAAGCCGACCCCACCCTGTCCAAAGACGAATTCAAAGCGCTCGAAGCGCGGCTGCGGGTCGCGCTGCTCAATGCGCAGTACGAACGGCTGCGGCAGGCCGACAAGACGTTGCTTATCGTCGTGGCCGGCATCGACGGCGCCGGCAAGGGCGCCACGATCAATCTGCTGAACGAATGGATGGACCCGCGCCACATCCGCACGCTGGCCTATGGCCCGCGCGAAGGCGACGAGCTCGAGCGGCCGCCGTTGTGGCGCTATTGGCGCGATCTGCCGCCCAAGGGCAGCACGGGCATCGTGTTCGGCTCCTGGTACACGCCGCTCTTGATCGAAGCCGTGCGCAAGAAGCCCAACGCGGACGCGATCGAAGCGCACTCGGCCGCCATCATGCGCTTTGAGACCATGCTGGCCGCCGAAGGCGTGCAGATCATCAAGCTGTGGTTCCACCTGTCCGCCAAGGCGCAGAAGACGCGTACGCAGCGCCTGCTGGCCAACCCCGATACGGCCTGGCAGGTCAGCCCGGTCGACATGAAGGTCAACAAGCGGTACGACCGCATCCGGGCCGGCGCCCACGTCGTCCTCAATCACACGGACTGCGGCCATGCGCCGTGGGTGGTGATTCCCAGCGCCGACGAAAACATGCGCGCCGCGCGCACGGCCGAGGCGGTGCTCGGCGCCCTGCGCCGGCGCGGCGTGCCCCGCCTGCCGCCCGCTTTTGTGGCGCATTCCAGCACGACGCGCATCGTGGACCGGCTGGGCAAGCTGGACTACGACGCAAAGGTGGACAAGGAAGACTACGAGGCCGAACTCGGCCTGCTGCAGGGCCGGCTGGCGCGCGCCGCCAGGTCCGACAAGTTCAGGAATCGCTCCCTGATCCTGGTGTTCGAGGGGCAGGATGCCGCCGGCAAGGGCGGCGCCATCCGCCGCGTCACCCACGCGCTGGACATCCGGCAGGTCGACATCACGCCCATATCCGCGCCCACGACCGAGGAGTTGGCCCGGCCCTATCTGTGGCGTTTCTGGCGCTGCATTCCAAGCCATGGCCGCATCGGCATCTTCGACCGTTCGTGGTACGGACGCGTGCTGGTCGAGCGCGTCGAAAAGCTGACACCGCCCGCCCGCTGGCGCCGCGCGTACGCCGAGATCAACGACTTCGAGGAACAGCTTGCCGCCAGCGGCACGCTGGTGCTGAAGTTCTGGCTGGCCGTCACGCCTGATGAGCAGCTCAAGCGCTTTCACGAGCGCGAGAAATCGCCGTTCAAGAACTTCAAGATCACGCCCGACGACTGGCGCAACCGCGACAAGTGGAAAGAATACGCGGCGGCGGCCAACGAGATGATGATGCGCACCGACGTGGCCCACGCGCCGTGGCATCTGGTGTCGGCCAACGACAAGCGTTACGCTCGCCTGCAGGTGCTGCGGCATATCGTCGACGCCATGGAAACCCAACTCTGAAGACCGTCAGGAGGCCTTGCGCCATGAGTACCGCAGAAATCCGTTCCATCGTCGCCACCGACTTCGACGCCTGGTTGCCCCTGTGGAAGGGCTACCAGGATTTCTACCGCGTCAGCATCAACGACGCCGTCACGCGCAACACCTGGGCGCGCTTCCTGGATCCCGCCGAGCCCATGCACGCGGCGCTGGTCTATGAAAGCGGCCGCGCCGTCGGCATGGTGCACTGGATCTTTCATCGCTCCACCTGGACCGCCGGCGACTACTGCTACCTGCAGGACCTTTACGTGGACCAGGACGCGCGCGGCACGGGCGCGGGCCGCAAGCTGATTGAACACGTCTACGCCGAAGCCGCCGCAGCCAACTGCGCCCGCGTCTATTGGCTGACGCACGAAACCAACGCGACCGCCATGCAGCTCTACGACCGCATCGCCGACCGGTCCGGCTTCATCCAGTACCGCAAGGTGATGACTTGAGCGCGCGCGATCCCAACTGCCCGCTGTGCCAGGAAGACGGCGGCACGCTGCTATGGCGCGGACCGCATCTGCGCATCATCGAGGTTGAGGACGCCGACTATCCGGGCTTCACGCGCGTGATCTGGAACGGTCACCTGGCCGAGATGACCAGCCTGTCGACGCACGGGCGCGACCTGCTCATGCGGGCGGTGTATGTCGTCGAGGAAACGCAGCAGGCGATCCTGACGCCGGACAAGATCAACCTGGCGTCGCTGGGCAACATGGTGCCGCATCTGCATTGGCACGTGATCCCGCGCTGGCGCGGCGACCGGCACTTTCCGGACCCGATCTGGGCGGCGCCGCGCATTGCGCCAGGCGCCGAGCCGGATTCCTGGAAGGACCGGCAGGAGCAGGTGCGAGCGCTGCTACCCCGTTACCGCGACCGTCTGGTCGAAGCCATGAACGCGCTGCTGTGGCATTGAGCCTGGCCGGTCATTGAGCCTGGCAGGACATCGATCCTGTCAGGACATTGAGCCGCTAGGCGTGGCGGGGGCCGGCCCGCGACGTTCACCCAGCCAGCGCGCGTACACCGACTCGACCAACTGCGCCGTGCGATCGACGCTGAACAGGCCCTGGCCGCGAATGAATTCACGGCCCGCCTCGCCCATGCGGCGGCGGCGTTCGGGATCGGCCAGCAGGCTTTCCAGCGCCGCGGCCAGCGCGGCCGGGTCTCGCGGCGGCACCAGCAGACCGGTCACGCCGGCCTGCATGGTTTCAGGCACGCCGCCCACGTCGGTGCCGATCACGGGCACCCCCATGGCGGCGGCTTCGACAAACGCCGTGCCAAAGGCTTCGCGGTGGGTCGGCAAGGCAAACACGTCGAACGCCTGCAATACGTTGCCGATATCATGACGCCGGCCCAGAAAGTGCACGCGCGACGCCAGCCCCAGCGATTCCACCTGCGCCTTCAGGCGCTCGAACACCGGCATGCCGTCTCCGGCAAGCACCAGATGGGCTTGCGGAAACGTCGCCTGGATCTGGTGGAAGGCGTCGATCAGGTCGGCGTGGCCCTTTTCAGCGCGCATGACGGCCACGCAGCCCACCACGAGGGCATTGTCAGGCAATCCGAGCTCTTGCCGGACACTGCACTGGCCATCGCTTTCGGGCAGCACGATCGGGGAATGGATGGTGGCGACGGACTTGGGCGGCGCGCCCCCATCCAGCAGTTGGCGGTGCACGTGCCGGCTCACGGCGATGACGCGGTGGGCCAGCCAGGTGTAGGCGTACAGCGAGTTGATCGGCTTGGCCAGGTGGCGGGTACGCACGATGAGCGGCGTGCGCGCCAGGCGCGCGCCCATCGCGGCGCGCACCGTGTCGCAGCGGCTGTGCGTGTTGACCACGTCGAACCGGCCACGGGCCGCCACGCGCCGCACGAACGCCACGCTGCGCATGAAGTTCACGGGGCCGTCCATGTTGACGGTGTGCACGGTGAACCCGGCATCGCGCAAACGCTGCGTCAGTTCCGCGTGCGGCTGGCAAACGGCTTCCAGGTGATGGCCGCGCTCGCGCATGGCGACCATCTCCTTATAAATACAGAATTCCTGGCCGCCGAATGCCGTGGCCGCTTCGGTATGCAGAATGCGCAGGCGGCCGCACGTTCCAGCGTGCATCTCGGAGAGATCGGCGGAACTCAGCATGGGCGGCGGCGCTGGCGGTCGGGCGCGGCTTGCGCGATGCCCTCGCGTGGGCGGCTGGAAGTGCCGGCGTGGCCGGGCGAGGGGTGCAGGAGTGAAAAGTGATGTGGCGGCATGACGGCGAAGGGCGCCAGGCGGCCTGGCGAAGCCACGACAGGATCGTGGGTTCAAAAAAGGCCGACGGTGTCGGCCTGCATAGGGTTGTTACACAGAGATTAAGTGAATGTAATCCAGAACAAGGCGGCGCGACAAGCGTCTCAACGGGCTGTTTTTGGCGCATAAAGCGCAGATAACGCGACTTCCCCTGATGTTAGCGGCAGTTCCCCGAAATAGCGGCGCATATTCAGGTCGTTCAGTTAACATTCAGGTTTACCCCCGCGAGCCAGAATGTCGTCCATGCATCACACTCCTGACGGGCTCGAGCCCACCCCTCCCGGCCGCGCTCCCTCTTTCCTGCAAGCGTTCCTCCGATCGGAAGCCCTGGGCGGCTACGTCCTGATGCTGGCGGCGCTGGCCGCCCTGGTGGTAGCCAACAGCGGCGCGGCGCAAACCTACTTCGATCTGCTCGGCGCCAAGGTGGGCTTTCAGGCGGGACCCATCGTGCTGAAGGAAACCGTGCTGCACTGGATCAACGACGGCCTGATGGCCGTGTTTTTCCTGCTGGTGGGGCTGGAGATCAAGCGCGAGATGCTGGACGGCCAGTTGCGGGGCGCCGGCCGCATCGTATTGCCGGGCATCGCGGCCGTGGGCGGCATGGCGGTGCCGGCGCTGATCTATGTGCTGGTCAACCTGGGCAGTCCCGAGACCTTGCGTGGCTGGGCCATCCCTGCCGCGACGGACATCGCCTTCGCGCTGGGCATTCTGGCGCTGCTGGGCAGCCGGGTGCCGACGTCGCTCAAGATCTTCCTGACCGCGCTGGCCATCCTGGACGACCTGGGCGCGATCGTCATCATCGCGCTCTTTTACACGTCGGAGCTCAACCTGTTCGCGCTGGGTATGGCGGGCGCGCTGCTGGTCTGCCTGGTCTGCCTGAACCGCACCGGCGTCCTGCGGCTGGCCCCGTACCTGCTGCTGGGCGCGGTGCTCTGGTATTTCGTCTTGAAGTCGGGCGTCCACGCGACGCTGGCGGGCGTGGCGCTGGCGCTCACCATTCCCTTGCGCCCGCAGCACCAGGGCGGCGCCCACGTCCATTCGCCGCTGCACGCGCTGGAGCATGCGCTGCACAAGCCCGTGGCGCTGCTGATCGTGCCGGTATTCGGCTTTGCCAACGCGGGCGTGTCCTTTGCAGGGATGGGGCTGGCCAGCCTGGCCCAACCCGTGCCGATGGGCGTGGCGCTTGGCCTTTTCCTGGGCAAACAGCTGGGCGTGTTCGGCTTTGCCTGGCTCGCCATCAAGTCGGGCATCGCCAGCCTGCCGCGGCACGCCACGTTTACCCAGCTATACGGCGTGGCGCTGCTATGCGGCATCGGCTTCACGATGAGCCTTTTCATCGGCGCGCTGGCCTTCACCGATCCCGCCGCCGTCGACGCCACCAAGATCGGCGTGCTGACGGGCTCGCTGGCGTCCGCGCTGGCTGGCTTCGCTCTGCTGCGCGCCGCCGGTGCGCGAAATCAAGCTTCCGGCGCGCGCTGACCCGCCGCGTGGCAGGGGGTGCAGTAGACTGGCTGCACCCTCAGTCGCAGGAGCCGGCATGAAATCGTCCAGCATCATCGTGCAGCGCGTCTATGAAGGCACGGGTCCGCAAGGACACTACCTTGCCCTGGTGGACCGCATGTGGCCGCGCGGGCTGCGCCGCGCAGACCTGGGCCTGGACGAATGGGCCCGCGACATCGCGCCCAGCGCCGAACTCTGCAAATGGTTCAGCCACATCGAGGAACGCTGGGACGACTTCCGCGCCAAGTACCTGGCCGAACTGGCCACGCCCGAACAGCAATCGCGCATGGCGGCCCTGCTGGACGCCGCGGGCGACCGTCCCCTGACCCTGCTTTTCGGCGCGCGCAATACCGAGCACAACCAGGCGGTGGTGCTGCGCGACGCCCTTCTCGAGTACTCCCGTCATCACCGCAAGCGCGCGGCGTAAACGCCCCGCTTGTTACCCTTACGCCCGCCAACGGCCCGCACCCCGCGCGTGCCGCACGATTACGTCCAAGAGGAATTTCATGGCTTTCAGCTCCGACGCCTGGGCCCGCAACGCCGCGCTCTATGAAAAGACGCGCGACATGCCATTCAACCGCGAACTGGCCAGCGGCCAGCTCGCCGAGGACGCGTTCAAGCACTACATGATCCAGGACGCGCACTATCTGGTGGCGTTCGGACGGGCCCTGGCGATTGCCGCCGCCAAGGCCGACGATGCCGACGGTGTGGTGCAGTTTGCCGAGGCCGCCAAGGGCGCCGTCGTCGCCGAGCGCAGCCTGCACGCGGGCTTCATGCAGCAGTTCGGCATCGACACCGCCACCTTCGAAGCCACACCGCTGACGCCGGCGAGCCATCACTACACCAGCTTTTTGATTGCTACCGCCTGGAGCGCGCCCTACCCGGTCGCCCTGGCCGCCCTGCTTCCGTGCTTCTGGATCTACGCCGAGATCGGCCGCGACATCCACGCGCGCGCCGTTCGGCCCAATCCGTACGCCGCGTGGATCGACACCTACGCCGGCGACGATTTCCACGCGCTGGTCCGCGCCGTGATCGCCAGCGTGGACCGCGCGGCGGACACGGCCTCGGCGCAGACCGTGGACGCGATGCACCAGGCCTACACCCATGCCGCCCAACTCGAATGGATGTTCTGGGATTCGGCGCACCGGCAGGCCGGCTGGCCGGTCTGAGCGGGATGGCCCGCTGTCCGGTCTGACCGGGTTGGTGTGCCAAAATCGCGCCCATGCCGATCGACAACCGCCTCACGTCCAACGCCCTGGCCGCCCAGGCCGCGCAACTGCCCGCCGCCTGGCAGGCCGCTCTATCCGCCGACCCCTCCGTCGCCGCCGCGCTGGCTGCCGCCATCGCGCATGTGGAAGCGCGCCTCGCGCAAGGCGCCGTGGTGTATCCCGCCACGCCCTTCCGCGCGCTGCATGGGCTGGCGCCGTCGGACGTGCGCGTCGTGATTCTGGGCCAGGATCCCTACCATGGCCCCGGCCAGGCGCAGGGCCTGGCGTTTTCGGTGCCGGACGACTGCAAGCGCCCGCCCAGCCTGCGCAACATCTTCAACGAGATCGCGCGCGACTATCCGGACTTGAGCGTGCCGGCGGGCAACGACCTGAGCCCCTGGGCCGACCAGGGCGTGCTGCTGCTCAACACGGCGCTGACGGTAGAGGATGGCCAGCCCGCCTCGCACGCCAAGCGCGGCTGGGAAACGGTGACGGATGCCCTGATCGCGCATGTCGCGCGCGACTCCTCGCCCAAGGTCTTCATGCTGTGGGGCGCTCACGCGCAGGCCAAGCGACTGTTGCTTCCGCCCGACAGTGGCCACCTCGTCCTGATGTCCAATCATCCCTCCCCCCTGTCCGCCCGCCGCCCGCCTGTGCCGTTCCTTGGGTGCGGCCATTTCCGGGCCACCAATGACTGGCTACGAGACCAAGGGAAAAACCCTATTGATTGGGGACTGGACAAAAAAATAATTCCATTGCAGGGCGAATTCAGGTTATGATCGCCGCACTGCACAAAACGAGTTCGGCATTTACCGCCTTGATTTAGCGGAATTTTTTGCAGTCTGCCGGGAAGCCTATCCCCGGCCCCATGCCGAACTATCATCGATTCCTGACCCCTTTCCTTTCGCCCTGCGTTCCATCAGTACAAGAGAACGCGCCACGCGCATGGTTGATCCGGTCGGCACGATGCTCCATCAACCGTCGCCTGGATCCGGCCGCCTAATCCCCTGGCCCGACCAAGCACTGCGTCGCATTGTTTGCGGCAAGGGAAAGTAATGTCTTTCGAATCCCTGGGTCTCGCGCCCGCCCTTTTGTCGGCCGTTCAAGAAGCTGGCTTCACCACCCCCACCTCCGTTCAAGCCGCCGCCATTCCGCAAGCATTGGCCGGCCATGACCTGATGGTGTCCTCGCAGACCGGCAGCGGCAAGACCGCCGCCTTCATGCTGCCCGCCCTGCACCGCATCGCCCAGATGCCCGCCAACAAGGGCGTCGGCGTGCAAGTGCTGGTGCTGACCCCGACCCGCGAACTGGCCCTGCAAGTCACGGACGCCACCGCCACCTACGGCCGCAAGCTGGCCGACCTGCGCACCGCGACCGTCGTGGGCGGCATGCCCTACGGCGCGCAACTGAAGGCGCTGTCGCGCCGCGTTGACGTGCTGGTCGCCACCCCCGGCCGCCTGATCGACCACCTGCAATCCGGCCGCGTCAAGCTGAACACCGTGCACACGCTGGTGCTGGACGAAGCCGACCGCATGCTGGACATGGGCTTCATCGAAGATATCGAGACCATCGTCGAGCGTCTGCCTGAAGACCGCCAGACGCTGCTGTTCTCGGCCACGCTGGACGGCACCGTTGCCAAGCTGGCGTCGCGCATGATGCGCGAGCCGCAGCGCATCGAGATCGCCGGCGCCAAGGAAAAGCACACCAACATCACGCAAAGCCTGCTGTACGCAGACGATGCCAGCCACAAGATGCAACTGCTGGATCACGTGCTGCGCGACGCCTCGCTGGATCAAGCCATCGTCTTCACGTCGACCAAGCGCGGCGCGGACGACCTGGCCGACCGCCTGGCCGACCAAGGCTTTGCTGCCGCTGCCCTGCACGGCGACATGAACCAGCGCCAACGCACCCGCACGCTGTCGCAACTGCAGCGCGGCCAACTGCGCATCCTGGTCGCCACCGACGTGGCTGCCCGTGGCATCGACGTGCAAGGCATCAGCCACGCCGTCAACTTCGACCTGCCGATGCAAGCCGAAGACTACGTGCACCGTATCGGCCGCACGGGCCGCGCCGGCCGCAACGGCCTGGCATTCACGCTGGCCACGCATTCGGAGCGCCACAAGGTCCGTCGCATCGAACACTACATCGGCCAGTCCATCACCCCTGAAGTGATCGCCGGTCTGGAACCCAAGCGCACCCCGCGTCCGTCCACCGGCGGCGGCGGCGGCGGCAAGCCGTTTGGCAAGCCTTTCGGCAAGCGTCCCGGCGGTTTCGGCGGTTCGCGTCATTCGGGCGGCTTTGCGGGCAACCGCGACGGCGCACCGCGTGATGGCGCCCCCCGTGAAGGCCGTTCCTTCGGCGGCCCGCGTGGCGAATTCAAGCCGCGCGAAGGCGGCTACCAGGGCAACCGCCCGTTCGAGGACCGTCCGTTCGCCGATCGTCCCCAGCGTTCCTTCGGTGACCGTCCCAGCTTCGGCGATCGTCCCCAGCGCGAAGGCGGCTACCAAGGCAATCGTCCCTTCGGCGACCGCCCCCAGCGTGAAGGCGGCTTCCGTGGCGGCGACCGCGATTCGCGTCCCAGCTTCGGCGACCGTCCCAGCTATGGCGACCGTCCCCAGCGCGATGCCCGCCCGTTCAGCGAGCGTGCCCCGCGTGAAGGCGGCTTCCGCGGTGGCGATCGCGACGCGCGTCCCAGCTTTGGCGACCGCCCCAGCTTCGGTGACCGTCCCCAGCGCGAAGGCGGCTTCCGTGGCGGTGATCGCCCCGAAGGCGGCTTCCGTGGCAAGCCCTCGTTCGACAAGCGTCCTGGCGCCCCCGCCAAGCGCTTCGGCAAGTCGAACGATCGCCGCGGCTGATCCTCGCGCCTGATTCAAAAAGCCCCGCGGCCATGCCGCGGGGCTTTTTTTTTTGACGTTGGCGCGGTTTCGCTTGTGAACCCGGTGTCAGACACCCCGCAGCGCCGTAACTGATTGACGGTCGACTCGTGGGGGTGTCAGACACCTGGCCGTGTTGCCGCAAACCGAGGTGTCTGACACCCCGCAGAGACGCCGTCCATGCTGCATCAGCGCAGCATGGGTGTCTGACACCGTCCAGGAATGTCTACGCCAGTTCCAACAAAAATCTCCCGCCAGTTCAGGACGGAGGCTTTTTTGGGACAATGCCGTTTTGCCCACGTTTCCTGCGCCCATGCAACGCCCCGCCCCCGCCAATC
>NZ_JCBANC010000098.1:0-13313 GCF_059760815.1 Achromobacter sp. 1012554356
TCCGCCTTCGGCTCCCTTCAGATTCCCTCGGGCGCATCGACGGCGCTCGCCTCCCCGGTGACCACGACGCCGTGCTGCTAGGGTCTTTGGTTTGCGCGCTGCAAGACCTGTGGACAGGGAAGGAGATCTGCGGGGCCGCCGGATTGCTGCCGCCCGGGCGGCGGCAACCCGGCATCGGGTCGGGGGGACGTAGTGGCGGAGTGCGCTTCGCGCTTGCGGCGGTTGGTTTTCTGATGGCTCGCCTCGCGGTGGGTGGGGGCGGTGATGGGCAGCGCGGCGACGGTCCGCCACAACTTTCCGACCTGTACGCGCCGCCCATCGGGCACTTGAGTTCAAGTGCCGATTAGCGGCGAGCCGTGCTCGCACGAAAGTGTCAGACACCCGGCAAAAAACAAGCACCTTCGCCAAGATGGGTGTCTGACACCCTGGAAGCACCCTTCAAGCCTGTAGCCCGTCTATGCGGGTGTCAGACACCCAACTGCTACCTACTCGCGAAGCGTCATCACCACAACGCAAGACGCCGCGTAAGTCTCCGGAGGCCGCCCGCGCGGCCGAACGGGGACGGGCATCGCAAGATGCTTCTGGCACGAAATACTCTGCGCAAAAATGCCAAGCACGCTGTCCGTCCCAGCGTCCTGAAGATTTCTACTGATCGAGTCCGGTGCGGTGGCGGCCCGGGGTGCGCGGGGCGTCGATAAGCCCGAGGGAATCTGAAGGGAGCCGAAGGCGGACGAAGATGACGAAGGGGGGGGCCGCCTAGGCAAGTCCGGAGCGAAGGCTGCGGACCGCAATCGTGGACCCGCGCGCCCCGGGTCGCCACCGCACCGGACGCCTTAAGAACCGAACCCGCCACCGAGCCGGACGCCTCAAGAACGATAGTCGCCAAGAAGCGCCACGCGTCTAAGTCGGACAACTCAAACGAGAATCCCCAACGCAACGCTAACCATCTCCCCGTTAAACTCCCGATAAAAAACACAACAGGAGGAGAAGACATGCGCATTCTGCTGGTCGAGGACAATCTCGATCTTGGCGATGCCGTTGAGAGCAAGCTGCGTTCGGCGGGTCATAGCGTGCAGTGGGTGCATGACGGCGTGCAGGCGTCGCGGTGGGCGCTCGATGAGACCTGGGATGCGCTTGTGTTGGACATCAACCTGCCCGGCAAGGATGGCTTCACGCTTATCCGTGAGTTGCGTGCCGCTGGGCTCGACGCGCCCGTGCTTGTCATGACCGCGCGCGCCGAAATCGAGGACAAGATCGACATGCTGGATCTTGGCGCCGATGATTACCTCGTCAAACCCTTTGACCTGCGCGAACTCGAAGCACGGTTGCGGGCGCTGTTGCGGCGGCCTGCGGGGCAGACCACCAGTGTTGCTCAATACGGCAATCTCAGTCTGGATTTGGCCAACCGGCATGTTGAACTCGCGGGTGCGCCGCTGGAGCTGGGCCGGCGTGAATTCCGGTTGCTTGAGATTCTGGTCGGAAAGCTTGGGCAGACCGTCGCCAAGGAACGCCTCATGAATCAGATCTTCGATCTGGACGACGGCTCGCTCAACGCGCTTGAGTTGCTTATCTCGCGGCTGCGCAAGAAGCTGGCCGGCGCGTCCGTCGACATCGTCACCGTGCGGGGCGTCGGGTATCAGGCCCGCAGCCATGAAAATCCCTGAAAGCTTTTCCATCCGGCAACGCGTCTTCACGCTGGGCGCCGTGTTGCTTGCGTGCGCGCTCATCGGGCTGGTGTTCTTCCTGCGCGGCTATGCCCAGCGTGCCGCGGAGCAGGCATTTGACCGCTTGCTCGCGGCCTCCGCGTTGACCATCGCCGGATCAGTTCAGATCGAAGACAACGAAGTCACCGTTGAGCCGCCCGTATCGTCGCTGGCCATGCTGTCCGGCGGCGAGCGTGTGTTCTACGAAGCGCGCACCCCCAACGGCAGGCTCATCACCGGTTATGGCGACCTTGCCCCCGGGCTGCCCCTCGCGCAGTCCGCCACGCCCGTCTTCACGTATTTGCGGTATCACGACGAGCCCATTCGTGTCGCGACCGTCGGCCGCCTGGTGTCGGCCAGCCAGCATGCCGGCTGGGTCACGTTGCGCGTCGCCGAGACGCTGGGGTCGCGTCAGGCGTTGGCGGGTGAAATTTTGCAGCGCAGTGTGTTGCCACTGCTTGCCGTATCGCTGGTTGCACTGGGTCTCTTGTGGTTTGGCGTGCAGCGCGCCTTTGCGCCGCTGGCCGTCGTCGAACGCGAACTGCGGCGCCGGGCGCCGGATGATCTGGAGCCGCTATCCAAGCCCGTGCCGCGTGAGGTGCGGCGGCTCATTGAAGCGCTCAATGGCTTCATGCAGCGTCTGTCCGGGACCATGAACAGCCTTAACACGCTGGTGGCCGACGCTGCGCACCAGGTTCGCACACCGCTGGCATCGCTGCGCGCGCAGGCCGAGGTTGCGCTGGACGAGACCGATCCGCAGCGATTGCACGCGCGGCTTGAACGCATCCACCTGAACGCCACGCACGCCAGCCAGCTCATCAACCAGCTGCTGATGGACGCCACCATCACCCATCGCATGGGCAAGGGCGCCCGCGCGCTTGTCGGTGTGGCCGAGACCGTCAACGAAACGCGGCGGCGCATCGGGCCTTTGGATGCACAGCGGCTGCGCATCGCCATCGCGCCAGAGGTGCGCCGCGCGCGCATCGCGGGGGATCGTGTCGCGCTGCGCGAGATGTTGCGAAACCTGGTGGACAACGCCCTGCGCTACGCGCCTGAAGGGCCGGTTGAGATTCAGGCCACGCCGATCGCCGGCTATCGCGTCGCGCTCACCGTCTCGGACCGCGGGCCCGGCGTGGCCGACGATGAGAAGGAATCCGTGCAGCAGCGGTTCTCGCGCGGCCGTGCGGGGGAATCCCTGCCCGGGTCCGGATTGGGGCTGGCGATCGTGCGGTCGGTGGCCGTGGCTCATGGCGGCTCGCTGTGGCTGTTGGACCGGCCGGGCGGCGGCCTGACGGCTCGCGTCGTGCTGCCCTTGGCGCGCGCCGGAGCCGGGCGCGCGCTGGCCACCGCCGCGGCCACGCTCTGCGCGGCATGCCTGCTGCTGGCCGCGCCATCGGCCGACGTGCGGGCGGCCGGCGCCGAGACGCGCGCCGCTCCGATCCCCGAAGTCGTCACCCGCTACCCCGCCCCCCAACCCTCCTCCCGCGTCCTCACCATCGCCGGCCCGACCGACACGCCCGTCGTCGCGCCGCTCATCCAGGGCTTCCAGTCCCATCGCCCCGACGTCAGCGTCGTCTACCGCGAGATGGGCAGCCGCGAGCTCTACGAGGCCGCCATCGAAGGGCGTCTGCAGGATGTGGACGTGCTGATGAGTTCGGCATCCGACCTGCAGATCCGGCTTGCCAACGACGGCTACGCACAAAGCTACACCTCCCCCTACGCCGCGCGGCTGCCGTCATGGGCAATATGGCGGCACGAGGTCTACGGCTTCACGTTCGAGCCCGCCGTCATCGTCTACAACCCCAAGCGCTTTGCTGAAGCAGCCGTGCCGCGTTCGCGCCAGGATCTGCTACGCCTGCTGGAACAGGATCCGTTGCGCCTGCGCGGGCGGATCGGCACCTACGACATCGCCGCCAGCAGCCTGGGTTATCTGCTGGCCGAACAGGATGAACTGGTCTCGTCCAACTTCTGGGGGCTGGCCAACGCCATGGGCCAGGCCGGCGTTCGGCTGGCGGCCACCAGCGCCGAGATCCTGGACGCCATAGAGCGCGACGAACTGGACATCGGCTACAACATCCTCGGCTCGTACGCCCTGTCGCGCCAGGCCGCGGGCCGGCCCATCGGCGTGGTGTTCCCGCAGGACTACGTGCTCGTGCTGGCGCGATCGGTGCTGATCGCGCGCACCGCCCCCAATCCGGACCTGGGCCGCGCGCTGGTGGACTGGCTGCTGTCGCCCGCCGGGCAGCAGGTCGCGTCCAGCCATGCCGCGCTGGGTTCCATCATGGAAGACACGCCGGGGCGCTGGACCTCCGAAGCAGTGCTGGCGCGGTCGCAGGGCATCGTGCAGCCGGTGGTGTTGAGTCCGGCGCTGCTGGTCGGCCTGGACCAGCGCCGCCATTCGCGGTTCGTGCAGAACTGGATCCGGCTCGTCACCGATACGCCGCAGCGGCCGTAACGGCAACACCATGCATGGCGCCGCCGCGGCCCAGGGATTTCCCCTAGCCGTCCGCGGCCGCCATGACAGGACGACGACAGACGCGCACTCCTAAGATGGCTGCACGCGGGCCCCAGAGCCCGCAACAAGCCAAATCAATCGGAGACAACATCCATGCTTGCCAAGTCCAAACTGGCGGCCGCCTGCGCCGCCGCATTCGCCATCGCCACCGGCAGCGCATTTGCGCAGGCAGTGCCCGCAGGCTATCCAGCCGACTACCAGAAGATCCTGGACGGCGCCAAGAAGGAAGGCAAGGTCGTCATCTATTCGACCACCGACACCAAGGCCGCCGGTCCCATCATCAAGGGCTTCGAAGCCCTGTATCCGGGCGTCAAGGTCGAATACAACGACATGAACAGCACCGAGCTCTACAACCGCTACATCAGCGAACAGGCGGCGGGCGGCGGCAGCGGCGACATCGTTTGGAGCTCGTCGATGGATTCGGCCTTGAAGCTGGCCACCGACTACGCGCTCAAGTACCAGTCGCCCGAAGCCGGCAAGCTGCCGGCCTGGGCCGTCTGGAAGGACTCGGCCTACGGCACGACGTACGAGCCGGCCGTCTTCATCTACAACAAGCGCCTCATTCCCGCCAACGAAGTGCCCACCACGCACGGCGCGCTGGCCAAGCTGATCGCCAGCCAACCCGACAAGTTCAAGAACAAGGTCACCACCTACGACATCGAGAAGTCCGCGGTCGGGTTCATGCTGGCGGTGCAGGACAAGGCCAACGATCCCAAGTACTTCGAGACCCTCAAGGACATCGCCAAGGGCGGGCTGATCGTGCAGTCGTCCACCGGCACCATGATGGAACGCGTGTCCTCGGGCGAAAACCTGATCGGCTACAACATCCTGGGCTCTTACGCCGAGACGCGCGCCAAGAACGATCCGTCGCTGGGCGTGGCCTACCCCACCGACTACGCGCTGGTGCTCTCGCGCGTCGCGTTCATCAGCAAGAAGGCCAAGAACCGCAACGCCGCCAAGCTGTGGATGGACTACCTGCTGTCGCAGAAGGGCCAGGAAATCATGGCCAACCAGGCTGATCTGGCTTCCGTGCGCGATGACATCGAAGGCGACAACGACGTGGATGGCATGACCAAGAAGCTGGGCGCCTCGCTCAAGCCGATTCCGGTCAATGAAACGCTGCTGGACTACCTGGAGCAGAACAAGCGCCTGGAATTCATCAAGCAATGGCGGGCGGCAGCGGGCAAGTGATGCCCGGGCTCCGGGCGGCATCCATGCCTGGAGCCGCCGCCAACGCAGCGGACGGCACGCCGTCCGCCTGACCCTGCCCCGGGGCCGTCGTCCCCGGCGGCGCGGCCAACGCGTCCTTTCCGACCACAGGATTTCCCATGCAGTCATTGCGCAGAAAATGGCAGTCCCTGCCACGCGGCGTGGTGGTGCTGATCACGGCGCTCGCCATCTACGTGCCGCTGTCGTTCATCATCATCCAGAGTTTTCTCTCGGCGCCGTTCTTTTCCCCGTCCAAGGCCTGGAGCCTGGACGCGTTCCGCTTCATCTTCGCGGATCCCGATTTCTACAAGGCGCTACGCAGCGGCTTCATCCTCGCATTCGGGCTGGCTGCCATCGCCATCCCGCTGGGCGGCATGCTGGCGTTCCTGATGATCCGCACCGACCTGCCGGGCCGCCGCTGGATCGAGCCGCTGATCCTGGTGCCGGTGTTCGTATCGCCCATGGTGCTGGGCTTTGGCTACGTGGTCGCGGCCGGTCCGGTCGGCTTCTTCTCGACCTGGGTGCAGAACATCCTGGGCTTCGTGCCCTGGAACGTCTATTCGCTGACCAGCATCGTCATCATCGCGGGCCTCACGCACGTGCCGCACGCCTATCTGTACATCTCGTCGGCGCTGCGCAGCATGGGCTCCGACGTCGAAGAAGCCGCCCGCGTGGCCGGCGCTTCGCCGCTGCGCGTGATGGTGTCCGTCAGCCTGCCCATGGTGCGTCCCGCCATGCTGTACGCAACCGTGCTGCTCTTCTTCCTGGGCCTGGAGGTCTTCGGCCTGGTGCTGGTGCTGGGCGATCCGGAAGGCAACCTCGTGCTGGCCACGTATCTGTACAAGCTGACCAACAAGCTGGGCATTCCGTCCTATCACCTGATGGCCGCCGTGGCCGTGGTGCTGATCTGCATGACCATTCCGCTGGTGATGCTGCAGCGCCGCCTGATGCGCACCGCCAACCGCTTCGTCACCGTCAAGGGCAAGGCCTCGCGTGCGCGGCCGCTGCCGCTGGGCAAATGGCGCTGGGTGGCCGGCGCGGTGGTGGCGTTCTGGCTGTTCGTCACCATCATCGTGCCGCTGACCGGCGTGCTGCTGCGCGCGTTCGTGTCCAACTGGGGCCTGGGCGTCTCGCTCTTTGACGTGCTGTCGCTCGACGCCTTCCGTACCGTGTTCTCGCAGCCGAACCTGATGCGCGCCATCGTCAACTCGGTCGCCATCGGCGTCTTCGGCGGCGCGCTGGCGGTGATGTGCTACATGTTCGTGGGCCTTGCGATGCATCGCAAGCCAGACAACGTCACGCGCTTCATGGACTACAGCGTGCTCGTGCCGCGTGCGGTGCCGGGCCTGCTGGCCGGCCTGGCGTTCCTGTGGGTGTTCCTGTTCGTGCCGATGTGGCTGGACAACGCGCTGGACGTGGACGAGAACGGCTGGCTGTCTGCCCTACCCTTCGCGGAATGGCTGCGCGAGAACTTCGTCGAATGGCTGCGCGCCCTGCGCAGCACCATCTTCAGTGTGTGGCTTGCCTACACGGTGGTGTGGATGGCATACGGCCTGCGCCTGATCTCGTCGACCCTGCTGCAAGTGGGGCCCGAACTGGAAGAAGCCGCCCGCACCGCCGGCGCGCGCCGCGGCCAGGTCACCCGCCACGTCACGGTGCCGCTGGCCAAGTACGGCCTGATCGGCTCGTGGCTGCTGATGTTCCTGATCTTCGAGCGCGAATACTCCACCGGCGTCTATCTGCTGTCGCCCGGCACCGAGACCATCGGGTCCATGCTGGTGTCCTTGTGGGCCTCCGGCGCCATCGACATCGTGGCCGCGCTTTCCTTCATCAATATCGTTCTGGTCGTGATCGGCCTGGGCATCGCCCTGCGATTCGGAGTCAAACTTCATGATTGAGCTTTCTGTAGAAGACCTGCACCTGGACTACGGCGACAACCCGGTGCTCAAGGGCGTGTCGATGCAGCTGCGCCAGGGCGAAGTGGTGTCCTTGCTGGGCCCATCGGGCAGCGGCAAGACCACCCTGCTGCGCGCCGTGGCCGGCCTGGAAGGCCCCAAGCACGGCCGCATCACCATCGGCGAGAACGTCGTCTATGACGGCGCGGCCCGCGCCGAGATCCCGGCCGAAGAACGCAACCTGGGGCTGGTGTTCCAGTCTTACGCGCTGTGGCCGCACAAGACGGTGTTCGAGAACGTTGCCTACCCGCTCAAGCTGCGCAAGACGCCGGGCGCCGAGGTCCGCGAACGCGTGCAGGCCGTGCTGGACCAGCTTGGGCTGGGCAAGCTGGGCCAGCGCCATCCGCACGCGCTGTCCGGCGGCCAGCAGCAGCGCGTGGCCATCGGCCGCGCGCTGGTCTACAGCCCGCCCGTCATCCTGCTGGACGAACCGCTGTCCAACCTGGATGCCAAGCTGCGCGAAGAGGCGCGCGCGTTCCTGCGCGAACTCATCATCCGCCTGGGCCTGTCCGCGCTGATGGTGACGCATGACCAAAGCGAAGCCATGGCAATCTCCGACCGCATCCTGCTGCTGAACAACGGCAAGATCGAACAGCAGGGCACGCCGCAGGAGATGTACGGATCGCCGTCCACACTGTTCACGGCGGAATTCATGGGCAGCAACAACCGGCTGGACGGCAAGGTCACCGAGCTGCGCGACGGACAGGCTCGGATCGAAGGCGCTGGCTGGTCGCTGTGGGGCAAGGCCGGCGCGGGCGTCGCCGCGGGACAGGACGCCACCGCGGTCATCCGCGTGGAGCAGGTGCGTCTTGCCGATGACCCGGACGGCAACCACGTCGACATGCCGCTTCTGACCAGCATGTATCTGGGCGACCGCTGGGAGTACCTGTTCCGCACGCCGGACGCCGATCCCGCCCGCAGCCTCGCCCTGCGCGCCTATGGCCCCGAGGGCCGCGAACCGGGTCCCTGCCGCCTGGCGCTACCTGCCAGCAAGGTGTGGATCTTCCCCCGGGCCTCCGCCTGACGGGGTCTAGGCCTTCCGTCCGAGGGCGAATACCGCCTTCGGACGGACCGCGCGGCGGGCGTGGACTCGCCTTACAATGCGCTGGTGCAACGCGCTGATTCTCCCTCCATGCTGAGCCGTTACCTCTGGTGGCTGGGCGCCCCCGCCCAGCACTACCTGCGTATCGGCATCGCGATATCGCTGTTGGTGCACGCCGGCGCGCTGGCGTGGCGTTTCAGCGCGCCCACGCAGACGCGCCCGCCCGTGACCAGCCTGGAAGTCGTGCTGCTCAATGCCCGCAGCGAGACGCCGCCGGAAAACCCGCGCACCGTCGCGCAGAATCAGATGACGGGCGGCGGCAACGCCGACCGCGGCGTGTCCACCACCCCGCTTCCCCAGACCGGCAGCTCGGCCGAGACCATCGTCCTGGAAGCCATGCGCCAGCGCCAGGTGCAACTGGAGGCCGAACAGGCCCGCCTCATGACCCAGTTGCGCTCGCCGCACAACGCCGGCCCCGAGCGCCAGGCGGTCAACCCGTGGCCCGACGGCGCCGACGTCGGCCAGGACGCCCAGGACCAGGCCAGCGTCATCCAGAACGCCCAGGTGGCGGCGCTGGCGGCGCGGGTCCAGCAGTACAGCGCCGAGCCGCGTAAACAGTTCATCGCGCCCTCCGCCGAGGCGTCCCGCTACGCCGGCTACCTGGATGCCTGGCGCACCCGGATCGAGACGGTCGGCACCCAGCATTACCCCGACGAGGCGCGCGGCCGCATTTACGGGTCGCTGCGCATCACCGTATCGGTGCGCGCCGATGGCAGCATCGCCGAGGTCGAGATCGACCAGCCGTCGCCGCACGCGGTCCTGAACCAGGCGGCGCGCCGCATCGTCCAGCTTGCCGCGCCCTTTCCCCCTTTCCCGCCCGATATCGCCCGCGATACGGACGTGCTGGTCATCACCCGCACCTGGCATTTCGTCAACGACACTCTGGAAACACAGGCCCCATGACCGAGGCGATTCCTCAAGCCCGCTACGCCGTCATCGGCAACCCCATCGCGCATAGCCGCTCGCCTCAGATCCACGCCATGTTTTCGCAGCAGACCGGCAAGCCCCTGCGCTACGAGCGCCTGCTTGCGCCGGTGGACGGCTTTGCCGACGCCGTCGCCGCCTTCGTGGCGGACGGCGGTCTGGGCCTGAATGTCACGGTGCCTTTCAAGCTTGACGCCTATGCGCTGGCGTCGGGCCGCCTGTCGAACCGCGCCCGGCTGGCAGGCGCGGTAAATACCCTTTCCTGGCGCGACGGCGTCTGGCACGGCTGCAACACCGACGGCGTGGGCCTGGTCAATGACCTGCTGCGCCTGGGCGTGCGCCTGCCGGGCGCCGCCGTGCTGCTGGTCGGCGCCGGCGGCGCAGCGCGCGGCGTCCTGCAGCCCCTGGCCGAGGCCGGCTGCACCCGTATTCACATCGTTAACCGCACCGCCGCCCGCGCCGAGGAACTGGCCGCGGCCTGGGGCGCGAGCGGCGTGTCGCCGCAAACCCAGGTGACCGCGGGCGCCCTGGCCACCGCCGCCGTCTCCGGCGGCTGGAACCTGGTCATCAACGCCACCGCCAGCGGCCTGCAGAACGCCGCGCCCGATCTGCCGCCCGGCCTGTACGCAGACGGCGCCGCCGCCTACGACATGATGTACGGCGCGCAGCCCACCGCCTTCATGCGGCAGGCCGACGCCGACGGCGCAGCCCTGACCGCCGACGGGCTGGGCATGCTGGTCGGCCAGGCCGCCGAGAGCTTTTTCATCTGGCACGGCGTGCGCCCCGATGCAGCGCCCGTCCTGACGGCGCTGCGCGAGGCGCTGGCCGCCGGAAGCTGAACGGCATGGCGACGCGCACGGGCCGCAGCGGCGGCCGAAATTGGTTCCGGATCACCACCGGTTTGGTGATGGCGCTGGTGTGCGCGATCCTGCTGTACCAATTCTGGCTGTTCGCCCAGGTGGTCTGGTACAACTACCGCGACCCGGGCAGCAGCGCGATGATGCGCGAAGAGCTGTCGCGCTTGCGCAAGGAAGACCCGGCGATCGAGCTGAAGTACGAATGGGTCGCCTACGACAAGATCAACCGCTCGCTCAAGCGCGCGGTGATCGCCTCCGAGGATTCCAATTTCACGGGCCACGACGGGGTCGAATGGGACGCCATCCGCAAGGCCTGGGAATACAACCAGAAACAGGAAGAGGCAGGGCGCTCGAAGATGCGCGGTGGCTCCACCATCACCCAGCAACTGGCCAAAAATCTGTTCCTGTCGGGCTCGCGCAGTTACCTGCGCAAGGGCCAGGAACTGGTCCTGGCCTACATGATCGAACACGTCATGAGCAAGGAACGGATCCTGGAGCTCTACCTGAACGTCGCCGAGTGGGGCGTGGGCGTGTTCGGCGCCCAGGCCGCCGCCAAGCATTATTTCAATACCACCGCCGCCAACCTGGGGAACAGCCAGTCCGCCCGGCTGGCGGCCATGCTGCCCAACCCGCGCTTCTATGACAGCCACCGCAAGTCCAACTATCTGAATTCCCGGGTCGGCGTGTTGACACGCCGGATGCAGATGGTCGACATCCCCTGAAAGGGGAACCGGACAAATCGGTCCCGCCGGCCGTCTTCCGGCTGCGGGATTTGTTAAGCTTTCACGTTTACGCGCTCCACTCCCTTTTCCTTCATGCGTACCGCACGTCGCTACCTGGCCCGAGAGGTCTATCGCTCTTGCGCAGTGGTCCTTCTGGCCCTGCTAGGCCTTTTCACGTTCTTCGCTCTGGTGGACGACCTGGACAACGTGGGCGACAAGTTCTCCATGATGGCCCTGCTGTACATGCAGGCGCTGGCGATCCCCACCCGTCTCTATGACCTGCTGCCCATCGGGCTCCTGATCGGTGCCATTCTGGCGCTGGCGGGCTTGGCCCAACGCAACGAACTCGTCATCCTGCGGGTCTCGGGGGTCAGCGGCATGAAGCTGCTGCGGATGCTCTGGATCGTCACGATTCCGCTGATGATCGGCGCAGGCCTGTTGTCCGAATACGTCACGCCCTGGGCCGAGGTCAAGACCGGCGAGGCCAACCTGATGTTCCGCGGCAAGGCCGGCGGCGACCGCCTCAAAAGCGGCTACTGGTTCAAGGAACCCACCGCCAATGGCGGCACCCGCATCATCAACATCGCCGAACTGAAGGGCGACGGCCAGGTGGCCGGCGTGACCCTCTACGAATTCAAGAAAGACCTGACGTTGTCGGCGCTGTCCACCGCCCCCACGGGCACGTTCACGCGCGGCGACCTGGTCCTCAAGGACGTCTCCGAAACCCGCCTGGACGCCGAGGCCGCCGAGGCGCTCGCCAACGCCCGCCCCCCCAAAAACCCGCCCGCCACGGTCGTGAAGCTGCCCGAACGCTCCATCGACACCACGCTCAGCGCCGAACGCCTGCTGGCGCGCGTGCTGACGCCCGAGCGCATGTCGATCGTCACGCTGCTCGACTACGTGGATTACCTGCGGGACAACCAGCTTCAATACGGCCGCCAGGTCGTCGCCCTGTGGCGCAAACTGGCCTACCCCTTCACCCTGCTGGTGATGATCACCATCGCCGCCCCCATCGGCCTCATGCAGACCCGCCGCGGCGGCGTCGGCGCCAAGGTTTTCGTGGGCATCCTGCTGGGCGTGGGCTTCTTCATGCTGAACCAGCTTGCGCTGAACGTCGGCATGCTGGGCAAGTGGCCGCCCTGGCTGACCGCCCTGGGCCCGAACCTGGGCGCCATGGCGCTGGCGCTGGGCGCCATGAGCTACATGGAATACCGCCACACCATCACCCGTGTCGTCCAACAACGTTGGCCTTGGAGCAAGAGTCCCGCATGAACGGCAGTATCTGGATGATCGGCGACGTGCAGGGCTGCTGCTCGCCGCTGGATCGCTTGCTGTCCCACCCGGACCTGGTTGGCGATCCCAAGTCGCGCTTCTGGTTTGCCGGCGACCTGGTCAACCGCGGCCCGCAGTCGCTCGAAACCCTGCGCCGCATCATCGACCTGGGCGACCGCGCAACGGTGGTCCTGGGCAACCACGACCTGCACCTGCTGGCCGCGGCCGCGGGTGTGCGCAAGCCGTCCAAATCGGACACGCTGGAATCCATCCTGCGGGCACCGGACGCGACGGACCTGCTCAACTGGCTGCGGTTCCGCCCGTTGGCGCATTTCGAGCAGAACCACCTGCTGGTCCACGCGGGCACCCTGGCCAAATGGGACGTCGCCAAAACGCTGGCCCTGGCCGGCGAAGTCCAGGACGCGCTACGCGGGCCGAACTGGCAGAAGGCCCTTCAAAAGATGTACGGCAACGAGCCGGCCACCTGGAAGGAAGACCACAAGGGCGGCAAGCGGATGCGGGTGATCATCAACGCGCTGACGCGGATCCGTTTGTGCACGCCGAACGGGCATATGGAATTTGCGACGAAGGTGACGCCGGGGGCATGGCCGCCCGGGTTGGTGCCTTGGTTCGATGTGCCTAATCGTGCGACGCGTAACGTCACGACGGTGTTTGGACATTGGTCGACGTTGGGGTTGTTGCAGCGGCCGGATGTGATTTGCCTGGATACGGGATGTGTTTGGGGTGGGTCGTTGACTGCTTTGCGGTTGCAGGATCGGAAGCTCGTGCAGGTTAAGTGTTCGCAGTTTCAGGATCCGATGGCGGAGTGAGGCGTCGGGGTTCTGCTTTGGCAGCTTCGTCGGGCGTTTTCTTTAGATCTTCGTAGGTCGCTTGCTTTCGTTCTACGTAGGTCGCTTTCTTTCGTTCTACGTAGGTCGCTTTCTTTCGTTCTACGTAGGTCGCCCGACGCCGCGGTCACCGGGGAGGCGATCGCCCACGATTGCGGTCCGGAGCCTTCGCTCCGGACTCCCCCTTCGTCATCTTCGTCCAGGCC
>NZ_JCBANC010000099.1:0-12824 GCF_059760815.1 Achromobacter sp. 1012554356
GACCCAACCCGCTCCCCACGGCACGTCCGATGACGCCGACACCAGTCACGACCTGGTCTACGGCCCCGACGACCGCCCCGCGCCCCCCGTCGCATTCGTCGCCGCCTTGCAGCACCTGCTGGCCATCCTGGTCCCCATCGTCACCCCCGGCCTGCTCATCTGCCAGGCCCTGGGCGTCAGCAGCCGCGACACCACCCTGATCGTCTCCATGTCGCTGGTGATCTCCGGCATCGCAACCTACGTCCAGTGCAAGCGCTTCGGCCCCCTGGGCGCGGGTTTGCTCATCGTGCAGGGCACCAGCTTCAACTTCGTCGGCCCGCTGATCGCCGGCGGCTCGGTCATGGTCAAGCAAGGCACCCCGGTCGAAGCCGTCATGGCCGCCATCTTCGGCGTCGTCATCGCCGGATCCTTCGTTGAAATGGGCATCAGCCGCATCCTGCCCTTCGTCAAACGCCTCATCACCCCGCTCGTCACCGGCATCGTCGTGTTGCTGATCGGCCTGACGCTCATCAAGGTGGGCCTCATCAGCATGGGCGGCGGCTTCGGCGCCATGGCAAACGGCACCTTCGCCAGCGCCGAGAACCTGACTCTGTCCGGCCTCGTCCTGGGCACCATCATCCTGCTCAACCGCGTGCCGGTCGTCTGGATCCGCAGCACTGCCCTGGTGCTGGCGCTGGCCGTCGGCTACATCGCCGCCGCCTACATGGGCCGTCTGGACTTCACCGGCGCCCGCGAAGCCGCCCTCTTTCAGGTGCCGGTTCCCCTGCACTTCGGCCTGGGCTTCTCGTGGGCCTTGTTTGTGCCGATGCTGATCATCTACCTGGTCACGTCCCTGGAAGCGATCGGCGACGTCACCGCCACCAGCAAGGTGTCCAAGCAGCCGGTTGAAGGTCCGCTCTGGATGCAGCGCATCAAGGGCGGCGTGCTGGTCAACGGCGCGAATTCGCTGCTGGCTGGCGTGTTCAACACGTTCCCGAGTTCCGTGTTTGCGCAGAACAACGGCGTCATTCAATTGACTGGCATCGCCAGCCGCCATGTGGGCGTGTGGATTGCCGGCATGCTGATTCTGCTGGGCCTTTTCCCGGTTGTGGCCGGTGTCCTGCAAGCCGTGCCCGAACCCGTTCTGGGCGGCGCTGCGATGGTGATGTTTGGCGCGGTGGCCGCTTCCGGGATCAATATCCTGGCGGGCATCCAGCTGGATCGCCGGGCTTTGCTGATCATCGCCGTGTCTCTGGCGCTGGGATTGGGCGTATCGCAGGTGCCGGAGATTCTGTCGCACCTGCCGCACTCGGTGAAGAGCGTGCTGGAATCGGGTGTCGCCACCGGCGGGATTTGCGCGCTGGTGATGAACTGGTTCCTGCCTGAAAAAAAGTGAGGATTGTCGGGGTGCGGTCGGGGTTGATCTGCCCCGGCCCGCCCCCTTGGACGGCAGGTTCGCCCGGCCGTCACCTGACAAGATGAGAAAGACCGCATATAATCGCGGTCTTCGCATCTCCCGCAGCCGTCATCTGGACGCGCTCGCGACCCCCTAGCCCGGGTGGTGAAATTGGTAGACGCAGGGGACTCAAAATCCCCCGCCGCAAGGCGTGCCGGTTCGATTCCGGCCCCGGGCACCATCTGGCCTTCCCATCAAGGCCCATAGCCAACAAATTCGCTTTTATATCAGCGAATTAGCGCTAGAAAAATTTCCCAACGAGTTCCATAAATCCCCCTGGGGTGTACCGAAGCCCGCATTTCTGGGCTCCCTGTCGTGTATGCGAGTCATCGAACGACAATATGCCCGCCTTTAGTGGACTGTCGCCAGTCTCTCATCGAGTTTTGCCATCTCAGATAGCGACTCATCAACGGCCCGCTCGAGCGTCAGGTCTCTTCGCACACGCAACCTGACGAAAGACTGTTCGTGGTCCAAGTTTCCATTACCACCATCGGACAACTTAGCTTTCCCTGCGATTTCTCGTAACACATCCTTCTTCTCGGCTCGCACACTGCTTAGGTTAACGAAGGTGACGACTCTGAACGATTCGCCTGTTTGTGTCACGGTTATGCCAGCCGGGGGGAACCATTTATCGAGTTCCTGCCGGTCGATCAGAGACTCCCACCGCTCGAGCGAAAAGCCGCTGCGGACAATTTTCGGAAGCACGAGAAGATCATCGAATCTGCCTTGTAGCCTAGAGACAAAAGGCCCGAACTGTACTTGACGGATGCAATCGTCCCACACGCGGGTACGGCTCCAATACAGCTGAAAAAGCCGGAGCGTCGCTCTGCCTTCCAAGGTCGACCTCCCCTGCATCAACTGAGCAAGATCACGCGCGCGCATACCCTTCGAGCTACTCGCCGACCATTCCCGCATCAACCCGAGAATATCCGGGTGCTTGCACGCCACGTCCGTAACCAGGCGGCCGTAAGCACTTTTGATCATCGCGTCCTTCGGTTCATCCTCGATCACGCTTCGGAATTGCGCGAGCGCTTCGCGGACATGAGGAGCGATAGACTCGCGCTGCTCCGCTTCCATCAGGAATTCGCTAAGCCAGTCATAGCCAATTGAAATCCATGCAGGGTCATCAGGAGAAGCGATGCGCGAATCCAAAAATATGTGCACGCCAGTGAAGTCCGGAAAGAGCTTCTCGAGATGCTTCCGATAGTGGGAAAGTTGAGAACTTGACTGTTGAGCACCGAACTTGTTCTCGATAGCGATATAGTTGCGCCCTGCATCATCAATCACCAGTACATCCAACGAACGACCTTCGAGCGCCACCTCCGTCGTCACAAGGGAGGCAGAGAACCCCTCGGTCAGAACATTGGACGGCGCTAAGAACCGCCGAGTAGGCAAGGGAATTGTTGCGTCCTTGCTCTCGTACCAAGCCCGAACCAACAATGACCTGATAGTGTGATCACCGAGCCCGTGGCCCTCCGAAGGATCAAGTAGCCAAGCGATGAAGCGCGAGACATTGACCTCTTTGGGATAACAAATGCGCAATGGGTTGCATGATGCCGAGGACGTCACCAGACGCTGAACGCTGGGGTCACCAAAGAAGTATTCAACGAGATCTTCCAGTTTGCCCGACATGACAGTTTGTGCCTATATATGCCTATTAGAAACAGAGAAGTTTAACCGGGGCGGACGGTCCTGCGGTCGCGACCCTCATCATGGCAAAGCTCATTTAGGAATATGCTTGGTCTCGGACCACTGTTTATCGCGGCGCTAATGTTTCCAGTCACCGCGAAATAGTTCGACAAATGGTTTGAGCAGACACTGGCCTACATCCTTGAAATTGCCATCACAATGGTTGTCGTGTCGGTCGGTGTGGCGCTATTCAAGGCGCTGTTCGACAGGGTAATAAGTGCGACCACGGACAATCCCATCAGTTCGTTTGTGCAGATCATCGTTCTTGCCTTGATCATCTTCTTCGCGCAGAGAAAAACGAGTGGCTTAGGGGCGAGACTGGCTGGCGGCATCGCCTTTCACGCTGTGACATTCAGGAGCATGGCGCAGGGTATTGGCAACGTGGTGAATCCTAAGACGACTCGCCGCGATATGCAGTCGGGCATGATGGTTACTGCTGGCCGAACCAACCACATGATTGCAGGCAACACCATGTGGAACCCAGCCTATCGGCAACACGTCTTGCAGAACATGGGCAAGAACTGGGGACCGGCAACGGGCGGCTCCGTCAACGGTAAGTGATGTGCATGTTGCGTCCGCATCGGCCTCGCCATCAGCGAGGCCTTTTCATTTATGCCCGCACATATCTCCGCGCTACGCTTGGGCAACCCCTTCGGTTGCATCCCGCGTCCGTTCTTGCCGGACTGACCGCGGGGGCAGGCCCAGCGGCTTCGCCTTGTTCCTCCCCCCGCCGACAGGCTACATGGCTTCCAGAGGCATCAAGGGTGAAGGCTACGCCCGGTATCCTCACCCGTTCCCTGCGCTGCGCTCCGGGCTGCGGCTTCCGGTCCCGCCCTTGACGCCTCTTCCGGCCCAAACGGCGTCAGTAGCGGTGCTGTCAAGCGGATGACGGGTCAAGGGGTTGGTGCGGCCCGCAGCCCACAGGGCGAGGACACGGCCCCTTGACGCGGCAGGAGCGCCCCACGCTATGCCCGGGGGCAGGAGTTCCGGGCCAAAGGCCCGCAACCCCTGCTCCCGAGGCTCCCGCCGGCGAGGGTGGAGAGTCAATTTCAGCGTACCGCCCTGGAGGTTGCGTGTACCTAAACCAAAATACTCGTACCTCTTGTAAAATCAAGTTACCTACAGCAAGGAGACACCATGGCTGGCGAAGGTAAATGCGGGTTACAGCCCCACAAAACCATATCAGAGACCGAACGCTGTCGACGCCAATCGGCTGTTAACTACGCGCGGGCCTCCGTCGGTCTAGAAGGTTTCTCACTCAGTGAAGCCGATGAGGCCCATGCCCAGCGTTTCATCGATGGTCAGATCAGCCTGCAAGAGTTTGTGCAGCCGCGCGCTGACGCGTTAACGCTCCCAAAGTCTTCGTCATGACGAAGGAATTTAGGGTTTGGGGACTAGTGCAGGATAGGCTGTCGCCGGTTTTTGCATCACAAAAACGTGAAGCCGCATAAGACCAATAGAGGCCTAAACAAGGAGACCATCGTGGAAATAGGTAAATTTTCGCCTTTTGGAGAACCGCTTCAATCCGATTGCTTTCCGCCTAGAACGAATAGCGGACCATCTGTGGTAAATGGTCGCTTCAAGCCCACTATACATTCGTTCTGTGCACGATTTTGAGGCAAGCATTGATGTCACCAAATAGCAGCGTTACTTCTGACATTCGGCATCAAGAACTGGCACTGTCACAAGACAGGGAACATATCGGAAAGCGTGACACAGCCCCTATGGAGCGTGTCGAGATACTTGCGTTCCCCATCGACGTACCTACTGTGCTAAAGCACCTGCATAGAGATATGCGAGACGACTGGTTCGAGGATGCTCTACAGCATCGTGACTTGTTCGCAAGCAAGCAGGCGTTACAGGACGTACTCCATGAAGTTCTACTCGAAGGAAATGGACGCTATAGCGCATCTAAACGGAATGTTTGCGACATTCCCAAGAAAGGCCTTGGAGTCCGGTACGCGCTTGAAACTGACTTCTACGATAGATTTATCTATCAAGCGCTCTGCTCATACTTAATGCCGTTCTATGACCCCTTACTTTCACCTCGCGTGCTGGGTCATCGCTACGACAACAGAAAACGATCAGAAAAAGACCTTTTTAAAGGGCGGATAGAACTTTGGCAAACATTCGAGGGCGTGACAAAAACAGCCTTAAAAAATAGTCAAGCGTTGTTTGCGACCGACTTGATAAACTATTTTGAGAATATAACGACCGATAGCATTCGAACGGCATTCGAGGGACTGATCCCTCAGATAACAGCCTCTGGCCCTGAAAAAGTTCTTATTAGAAATTCAATCAATACACTTTGCGAATTAATGATCCACTGGGGCTATAGCGAGAGGCATGGACTGCCACAAAACCGTGACGCCTCGTCTTTCGTTGCCAATGTTGTCCTAAATTCTGTTGATCAGGAGATGGTTCGCCAAGGCTTTGACTACTACCGCTATGTGGACGACATAAGAATAATTTGCAACACCCCACGCTCAGCACGCCACGCCGCAACGATTCTCATTGGACAACTGCGCACGGTCGGCATGAATATAAACTCTGCGAAAACAAAAATATTAACTGCAGAATCTTCCACAGCTGACATAAGCGAATTCTTTCCAGGTTCTGACGATCGTTCCCTTACTATTGACAGCATGTGGCGGTCGAGAAGCAGACGGGTGATCATTAGGTCGACCAAATACATATTTCAACTGTTGCGAGAATGCATTGACTCCAAACAGACTCAGTCTCGCCAGTTTCGATTTGCCGTCAACCGGCTAATCCGCATAGTCGAAGCTGGAATATTTGATGTACGAGACGAAATCGCCGCTCAACTTAAATCGCTCTTAATTGATTCTTTAGAAGACCACGCTGTTTCCACAGATCAGTATTGCCGACTGCTTAGCATCTTAGGCCTTTCTCCAGAGGATTTGGGAAAAATAGAACAGTTCCTGTGTGATCACGAGCGATCTATCCATTCCTGGCAAAACTATCATCTGTGGCTAATCCTAGCCCGTGGAAAGCACAAAACAGCTCACCTTTTTGCCTTAGCAAAGCGGCGAATTGAGAATGACATTCTTTGCCCTGAAGTCGCAGCGATATTTATCTACCTTCGTTGTGTGGGAGAAGTCTCCTTCCTGGAGGGAATCGCTACTAGTTTTCGATCCACTTGGCCTTACTATCACCAGCGGAACTATCTATTGGCAACAAGCGAATCGGATCGAAATTTAATTAAGCCGGTGGTAGCTCATCTAGGACCTAAACTCAAAGGTACTGTTGCTCGAGCACGAAGTCATTTTCAGGAGGACGTTCCCCTTGTTGAGCGCGAACGCACTCCCATGCTAAAGCTGTACGACGAGCTAAACCCATATGACTAATAAGATTTCTTTACTATTCGTCCACGACTTTACTGATCGAGATGCTGAAAGATTCTATCTTATATCTGAGGACTCGACAGCGGAAGTATCGGCGGAAGCGGTAGTTGCCGAGGAAAGGGAACTAATCTGCCATGACTACTGGCTAATCGCCCCTGCAATTTATAAGAAGACGAAGCGACTTCCCAGGGTAGTTACTGATGTCGAAGAACTCAGAATTTCAACATCTGGAAATAGAGAGGATCGGGAAAATCGTGACAGAAAGGACGTGGGTTCAGAGCTACTGGCACGCGAATATATAACAGAGGAAATGATCGGCAGATACCGTAATATTCTATTCAAAAATGCAGCGTTCGATATTGAAGTTTTTTCATCCGTAGGACGCGCCCTTTTACGCTTATCGGATGATGTCGAGGCGCAGGCGAAAGCTGCGAATGAGTGGGAGCGCTATTCCATGCTAGAAAGGCCGATTGCCGATTACCTCCTTCGATCGGTGGCAAAAGGAATAGCTATAAATACAGAGATGCTGCGCGAGCACAAACAGAATATCGAACATGCCTACTACATGGCTTTAAAGGAATTCTCAGCAGAATACAAATTGCCCCTTGAAGTCCCCTCTGATGACGAAGTTATAGATTACTTGGCCCCCAGAGGGTTCGAGTTCTCCGGCGTTGGTATTGAGTATGTCCTCAATTTTGTGCCAATGCCGGACGGTTTCTCTGAGAAATTACTAGAACTCAAGAAGATCGCCGCGAGTAGGATGGTTCTGAACGCCATCCCCCTGAGTCAAAAGAGAATCTTTCCAATAGTTGATGCTTTCGGGTCCGTCACATCAAGAATTTATTACAAGGACCCCTCGCTTCAGAATCTTTCGAAGCGACACAGAAATATCATCTCACCAGACGAAGGAATGGCACTTTCCTATGTTGACTTCGGTCAGTTCGAAGCTGGAATTATGGGGGCCCTGTCCCAAGACAAGCATATGCTCGAGCTATTTTCAAGTGGCGATTTATATGCTCTCGCTGCCGAGAAAATATTTGCTGATACCGATAGGAGAAAAGCTGCCAAACGTCTTTTTCTTTCCTATGCATACGGCATGAAAAGAAAGAGCCTCATTGACGCTGCAGTGGGTTTTGGTGCTGAACGAGAGGCCGCAAAGAATTTTTTTAATCAATTCTCACGATTTGAACAATGGAAATCGGAAATTTGGTCGGAATTTCAAACCAATGGCCGAGTCGGAACTACTTTTGGAAACTATTTGTCTAGAGCTAGTTCCGCCGAGCTAACGGAGAAGGAAAAACGATCTGCGGTCAGCCAAGTAGTGCAAGGGACAGCTTCGCTTATATTTAAAAAGGCATTGCTGAAACTAAGTCTTGTGAGTGACATTGAATTGAAAGTACCAATGCATGATGCAGTTCTTTTTCAGCATCCGCACACATTTAATCCTCAAGAGGTAGCCGACCTTTTTGCTGATGTCGTCACGGAGTATTTTGGCGGGGAAATTAAAGGTAAGGCGTCGGTCACAGAATTTTTTAATGACTAATCGGGCTTCTGGCCAGATACATCAAGCGAATCGCCCGCTGAGTGGCGACGTGATAAGACATCTTCAGCCTTGAAAAGCTCAAATCGATCTTGCTCGCCACAAGTGCTCTTCCTGCTCAAAAACACTGTAGCTATTTTCGGTACAGTACAGGTACAGCGATCAGTTTCTACCCACTCAGCTAAAATACTCTAACCTACTGATTTAAAACTAGATTTATCTATTTCAACCTACGCTAGAATTCGCCCCATTTCCCTGTACAAACACTGTAAATCACCGACTCAAAATCCCCCGCCGCAAGGCGTGCCGGTTCGATTCCGGCCCCGGGCACCACGAATTCCATGCGTGTGGCGCTGCAAAAGCGCTTATCTCTGCAAATTCCCCTTCAAAGCGTTGTTCTCCACGAAAGTAGCCCCCTAGCTGCCAGCTGAGTTTTGCTCGCCGTTTGGGTCAGAGCCACGGTCGCGTATATCGCTAAGCCGACGTGGCGCATGCCAACACCGCGCCAAAATCCACACTGAGCTTTAAAGAAGCCGCAGTGAACTTGCCCTCCAGTTTCTCGTCGGACTTGGTCCTGGTGACCAGACAACCATGATTGTTTTCAGTCGCGCGTCAGCCTCTAAACAGTGGTATCGACAAGAGCCCGCACGCCCCAAACCAATTAAACAAATCCCCCGCCAACATTCATCATCTCGTCATCCGCCCTACCTAAGCTTCCCGCTTTTTCCAAAGGGCAGCACAGATGGCGAACGACAAGCATGACGGCAAACTTGAGGTTGCCAACAAACTCGCGGCATTGCCGACGGAGGCGGATCCGCGCCGTCGCAGCCTGCTCAAGGCCGGCTTTGGCGCGACGCTTCTGCCCGTAGGCGGATCGCTCCTGCTGTCCGCCTGCTCCAGCGACGACGACGATGACACCGCCGCACCCGAAACGCCCGGTACGCAACCGCAGCCCCAACCCGAACCGCAACCCCAGCCTGTCAACATCTCCAGCTTCGCCGTGGCGGTGCTGCCAGACACGCAGTTCTACTCCCGCTACGCGACCGACGACGAGAATCAGCAATTCATGCGCAAGTACGGCAGCGAGCCGTTCAAGGCGCAGACGCAGTGGGTGGCCGATCACTCCAAGTCGCTGGGCATTCCGTTCCTGATCCATCTGGGCGACGTCGTCGATCAGCAAGGCAAGCCCGATCAGTGGAAGGTGGCCGACGCGGCCATGGCGATTCTGGAAGACGCCAAGGTGCCGTACTCGATCCTGGCCGGCAATCACGATGTGATTCTGGATCGCGACTACGTCGACGCCAGCAGCCAGGGCAGCGCCACGGACGCGCAGCGCAATCTGGCCAACGAGCCTTATCTGAAAACCTTCAGCGCCGATCGCGCGAAGAATCAGGCCACGTTTGGCGGCCGTGATCCCAGCGGCTTTCACGAGTATCACGTGTTCGAAGCCGAGGGCCAGAAGATCATGGTCCTGTCGCTGTCGTGGCGCATTTCGGATGACGCGCTGACGTGGGCCAATCAGGTCATTCGCGCGAACCCGACGCTGCCGGTGATTCTGGTCAACCACCAGTTGCTGAACATCGACAAGGACGGCGTCACGCCGCTGGAAGTGCCCTACGGCCTGATGCTGTGGGACAAGCTGATCCGCGACAACGATCAGATCTTCATGACGCTGAACGGCCACTATCACGGCGCCGCGCATCTGACCAAGACCAATGCGTTCGGCAACGCCGTCGAGGAAATGGTGGTGGACTATCAGATGGCCTATCAGGGCGGCAACGGCCTGATGCGTCTGTATGAATTCGACCTCAGCAACAACGAGATTCGTGTGCTGTCGTTCTCGCCGTGGGTGCCGCAAAAGCCGAAGAACACGCTCAACACGTTCGACCAGGCCATCCTGACCGGCGCGAACGAGCAGTTCACCATCAAGATGGATTTTGCGAAGCGTTTTGGCGGGTTCAACAAGGAATTCAAGGCAGCTACGCCGTCGCACACCGCGCTGATCGACCAGGCGCGCGCGTTGATCCTGGCGAACTACACGGACCCGGTCGCCACCGAGCAAAAGCCTGCCGCCGATGCGGACGATTATCCGCAGGTGTCGGGCACGCTGGCGCACTGGCGCTTCTTTGGCGGCGCCAATGGGCAGGCCGTGCCGGTGGGCGAAGTGATCGCCGACCGTACCGGGTTGAATCCGATGCGCCGCGCCCCGCTGAACGTTGATGGCGTGGCCGGTGCGCAGCTGGGCGACGTAGTCTGGTCCGACGATCACCACTACCTGTCGGCCGCCCCCGGCTCGGTGCGCTTCCTGAACACCGACAAGAACACGGCTCGCATGAGCTACTTCACGACGGATGCGGCGGCCATCATCAATGGTCAGACCTCGCCCAATGGTTACACCGTGGAAGCGTTCATCAAGATCGACCGCGACTGGGTAGCGTCCAAGCACGCGTGGATGAACATCATGACGCGCGACGGCAAGCGCGGCGATCTGGCCGGCTTCTCTGGCGGAGACCCCGAGTCCCCGCCGCTGCTGTTCGCGGTGTCGAGCCTGCGCGAGATCCAGTGGGAAGTGGTGCCGGACGACACGGGAACGCGTGGTCCCAAGGCGAACTGGTCGGGCGAAATCATCCCCGACAAGTGGATGCACGTCGCCGTGGTGAACGATGACACGACGCACGAAACGATCCTGTACGTGGAAGGCGCGCCGGTCCTGCGCAACACCTCGGGCGCTCGCGGACTGGCGGCGCTGGCAGCCAACATGCCGTGGATCGTCGGCGCCGGGTCGTGGGATGGCGCGCGGGCCGATGGCTTCTTCGGCAGCGTCGGTGAAGTCCGGATCGTCGATCACGCCCTGCAGCCGATCGACTGGCTGACCGCGCGCCGGCGTTAATCAGCACACGCGCCGCCGGCCGGTCCGGCGGCGGCGCATTCGCCGGAGTAAACCTGTCCCCGGCCGTCTGCACAATATGAGCGCAAGGCGTGCGGGTGCGATTCCGGTCCCGCGTTCCAGAAGCCTGTTTGGATTGATGTCAGGTCGTACTTGAAACCCGCACAGCTCACGCTCTGCGGCTTTTTCTCGTCTGGGATAATCCACGGATCGTCTACCGTCAGATCCGTCAGGAGCGCGAGATGGCGCTTCGCCAAACCGGTGCCGACACAATGATCATGTCCGTCGAACCCCTGCTTGTGACCATCACATGTGGGTTTACCAGAACTTTTATTAGCTGAGAACTTGTGCCACTGATGACCTGGATTTACCGCTTGTGGCCCACAGGCTTCAGTTGGCTTTCCGCATTGGCCTTATGCGTCTGCTTGCCTGCAAGTGCTGCGCAGGCTACGCCGTCAGCCGTCCAGCCGCCGGCCCTCGTGTGGGGCGCCGTTCCCAGCGCGGATCTCTACCTGTTGGTGGCCAGCCCCCGACTCAGCAAGCCCGAACTGCAACAACTCGTGGCAGACACGATCAGTCGTGGTATTGGCGATAACCTATACATCACCCAGATTTGGAGCAATATGCCGGAACCCATCCAGCTTTGGCTCACGATCGATCTCACCCGGCTTCAAGAAGCCAAGCTTTCCACGGATCAGGCATTGGAAGCACTGGCCTCCAAACTGGATACTTCCGCCCAGTCCACCAAGGGAATCCGCCCGCCCCACTCGTGGATCTATACCGGCGCCACACGCGAGAAGCTCGAAACGTGGAGTGATGCGCCCCCACGCCTGGCGGATGGAACCATCATCAACCCATCGGAATGGACGACGTTGGCGTACCGGCAAGCGCCGGAATCCTGGGAAGCCTGGAACAAGGTTGGGTTAAGCCTTGCGGTGTCCGCAGAGGCACGCCGCGATTCGTTGGAGAGCGTCGTCAGCGAACGCCTCACGGCACTAGCGTCCCATCTACCCGATGACGTGTCGGTACTGATCCTGCCCGCCGGTCCCCGATTGAACGAAGCCCACGGCATATTCGTCACGATCGGGCGCGACGAGTAGCCCCACACCCGGAGCTCCTTCCTCCCTGCTCGCCCGAAAGCCAAGGAATCCATCAAGCTGCCGCAAGTTTTGCCGCTAGAATTCCGTCGCAGACAGGTTGGACATCCGGCCAACCACCGGAAATCTTCATTGGCGCGGGAGGTTCAATGGCAATCAAGGCCGTGGCATTTGACGTATTTGGAACCTTGGTCAACATAGAACGGCCGACCCGACCGTTTCGCAAGCTGGTCAGGCTGCTGCACGAGGCGGGCCGCCCGCGCCAGCGCGACGACGGCATTCGTGCGATGAGCAACGCGATCGACCTGAGGCAAACCGCCAGCCTGTTTGGCGGCGCGGTCAGCGACGCAGCGTTGAACGCGCTTGAAGACGAACTGCGCGAAGAGATCCAGTCGATCACGCTTTTCGCTGATGCCACGCCGACGCTGCTTGCATTGAGGGAGCGCGGCATCAAGGTCGCGCTTTGCTCGAACCTGGCGGCGCCGTATGGGCCGCCGGTGCTGGACCTGCTGCCCTTCCAACCGGACTTCTGCGCATGGTCGTATGAGGCCGGCGCCGTCAAACCGCAGGCCGAGATCTACCAATATCTCTGCGATGGCATTGCGTGCCAGCCCGATGAAGTCCTGATGATCGGTGACACCATCGAGGCCGACATGATCGGGCCTCGGCGATTCGGCATGCACGGCTATCACCTGGACCGGCACGCAGCGACGGCAAATTCCGCTGAGTCCGTGCGATCGCTGAGCGATGTGCTTACCCTGATGGCCGCGCGCCATTGAGCATGAGACGACGGTGAGCAAGGCCGCGGCCC
>NZ_JCBANC010000100.1:0-12616 GCF_059760815.1 Achromobacter sp. 1012554356
GTCGTGTATGACGTCGTCAGGTCCAGGGCAGCGTGGCCGTTTGCACCGTCGCCGCCGCGCCCCCCATTGGGTGCGCCGCCAAGACCGCCGGCCCCCGACACGCCCACGACCGCGCCCAAGGCATCGGGATGGTGCGACACGTTGAAGGAAAGCAGCAGCAAGCCAAGGCTCAGCTTGATCGCGGTGGTTCTGGCATAGCGAAACAGCGTTGAGTCTGCGTGGCGCAGTGCCGCGCGGGAATCCTCGTGCATCAATCGATCTTCCTGGGTGTTGGGGTCACGCTCGGCTTCCCCATTTGCGTCGGTGTGATCGATTGTGTTCAAGCTCCCCAGACTTACCCAGAGCACGTTTACTCCGATGGCGCGACCACTTTCATAAGAATCAACGGCCGCTTCGGAATCCGACCAGTCTCGATTGCGCGGGATTCAATAACGTGCCAGCCGCCCCGGAGAGGTTTTCGGCGGCAATCGTGTCGTCATTCCTGCCACGATCAAAGCGCAAATTTGCATCTTGATGGCGCAATATTGCGCTACCGGAATGTCATGCCACGGTTACGCTGGAGCCTTCCGATCACCGAACTTCATTTCCACACCCTCCAGGAAAAAGCCATGACGACCCAATCGAACTCGCTCGAAAAGAAAACCGCCTATTGGGGCGTGCCGTGGGAGGACGCCTATGGCTATGCGCAGGCAGTGCAGGTGGGCAGCGAAATCTATGTGTCCGGCCAGCTCAACCATGACCCGGACGGCAACCTGATCGCGCCGGCCGAACTGGACGAGCAAGGCAAGCCGCGCGACTTTTCCACAATGGAAGCGCAGATGCGCGCGACCTACGAAAACCTGGCGGTGCTGCTCGGCAAGTTTGGCGCCACGCTGGATAACGTCGTGGAAGAAACGCTGTACGTGCTGGACGTGGATGCGGCCTTTGCCGCCGCGGGCAAGGTGCGCAAGGCGGCCTACGGCACCGACCGTCCGCAAGTGGCCAGCAACCTGATCGGCGTATCACGTCTGGCGATGCCCCCGCAATTGATCGAGATCGCTTGCAAGGCCATCCTGCGTCCCAAGGATGCCGGCTGACCAGACGTTATGGCTTGGCGGGGTGGAGGGCCAGGCGGCCCTCGATCAACGCCTTCTGCTTGGCCACGGCCGCTGCGCAAAAGCGCATGAAGGCCTGAACGCGGCGGGATCCGCGGATGTCTGGATGCGTGAGCAGCCAAAGCTCATCCTGAAGCTCGGGCACGACGGGGCCGACGCGCACCACATCGGCCATCGTGTCACCCAGCATGCAGGGCAGGTAACCCATGCCCAGGCCGGCCGAGATCCCCGCGCTGACGGCGGCAACCGAGTCCGAGCGGTATGCAATGCGGGATGGTGCCACGCGGGTGTCAAGATAGTGCGCGGCCTTGAGCCCGGACAGCCCGCCCGCGTAGGACACCCAATCCAGCTCGTAAAGGCGATCCGCAGCGGGCGCCTTGCGGCGAAATTGCCGGGCGGCCCCATAAGGCGCCCACGCGATGCCGGCCAATCTACGCCCCACCCAGCTCTCAGGCGGCCGCCGCGTTGCCCTAAGGGCGATGTCCGATTCGTCGCGCGCAAGATCCAGCGTGTCGTTGCCAACCAGCACCTCGATAGTCAACGAAGGATGCTCTGCCCTGAAATCGGCAATGATCGGGGTCAGGAAATACAAGAGAAGCGAATCGCTGGTGGCGACGCGAAGCGTGCCCTGCGGATCGTGCGCGGCGCCTGAAATGCGTCGGGCCACGCTGACGACATCAAGCTCGACGCGCTCGCTCAGCGCACGCAGTTCCATGCCTTCAGGCGTCAGCTTGTAGCCCGCGTGCCGCCGGTCGAACAAGGCGACGCCCAGCGCGGCTTCGGCGTGCGCCACGCGGCGCGACACCGTGGAGGCATTGATGCCCAGCTTCTCGGCCGCAATCGACCGATTGCCGCAGTCGCTCAGCGTCTTGATGATGCGCAGGTCATCCCACGACAACTGTTGCGGCGCGTCGCCCTGTCCGGCGGAGGGGCTATCGGCGTGCGTCTGAGTTTTGGCGGGTTTGGACTGCACGATGATTGGCGGATGTTCTTTCGCAGCGGATTAATGAGGATCGCCGGCGATCCTGCCCGCGCGATTTTTGCCACGGGTTTGCGCCCACGCCTTTCTATCCACAGTATTAGCGAAAACAAAAAAGGGCCCAAAAAGGGCCCGGAACAACGCACAGCTTTAATCAGTTGGCGCGCCCGACAGGAATCGAACCTGTATCAAGAGCTTCGGAAACTCTCATTCTATCCATTGAACTACGGGCGCAGCGCAAGGAGGCGGTATTGTACCCAGTTTTGCGCGTTCTGCATGAACTGGATCAAATCCTCCGGCAAACTCATCGAAAACCCGTCCTTTCTCATTGGACGATCGTCCATGACACCGTTATATAATCCAGCGTTTGCTTGCAGGCGGGCGTGAGTTGCCGCCGACTTGTGCAGTTCTGATTTTCTGTTGCCGCCGCCAGGCGCCCCCGGTACCCGTTAGCAGGATTTGGTCATGAGCAACGAGCAGGAACACATAGAAGAGCACTCCTCCCCCATCAAGACCCCGAAGCAACTGATCGTCACGATCGTCCTGGCTTTCGTGGTTCCCATCGCCATCATCATCCTTCTGGTGAACATGGTGGTCACCGGCACCAAGACCGGCGCCGGCTCGGACGCTTTGTCCGGCGAGGCCGTCGCCCGGCGGATCGCACCCGTTGCGGGATTCGAACTGGTCGACGCCAACGCGCCCAAGGTCTTCAAGACCGGCGAACAGGTCTTTGCCACCGTCTGTACGGCCTGTCACACCGCCGGCGTGGCTGGCGCACCCAAGCTGGGCGACAACGCCGCGTGGGCGCCCTTCATCAAGGCTGGCTACGACGAGATGATGAAAGTCGCGCTGCACGGCAAGGGCGGCATGCCCGCCAAGGGCGGCAACCCGGCCCTGTCCGACTACGAAGTCGCGCGCGCCGTGGTGTACATGGCCAACAAGTCCGGCGCCTCGCTGCCGGAACCCGCGGCCCCCGCTGAAGAAGGCGCCAAGAAGGAAGGCGAAGCCGCAGCCGCGCCCGCCCCCCAAGCCGCTGCACCGGCCGCAGCAGCGCCGGCTGCCGCAGCACCGGCTGCCGCAGCACCTGCCGCTGCCGCACCCGCTGCCCCGGCCCCCGCCCAACAGGCTGCCGCGGTCAATCCGGCCGGCGAAAAGCTCTACAAGACGGCCTGTTTCGCGTGCCACGCCACGGGTGTCGCCAATGCGCCCAAGTTCGGCGACAAGGCCGCCTGGGAGCCCTACATCAAGACCGGCATGGACGCCATGGTGAAGGTAGCCATGACGGGCAAGGGCGCAATGCCTCCCAAGGGCGGCGCCGCCAACGCCTCCGAAGATGACATCCGCGCCGCCGTCCAATACATGGTGGACGCCGCCAAGTAATACCCCGCCGGCAAGACAGGCAACAAAAAGCCCATTGATGATTCAAGGGGCTTTTTTGTGGCCGCAACTTCTTCATACGTTGAAATGGTGTCTGACACCCGTTGAGACACCGGCGCACATTGACGACCATCTCGCCTGGGTGTCAGACACCTTGCCGTTGTTGAAAAGGTGTCTGACACCCGTTGAGACACCGCCGCACATTGACGGCCATCTCGCCTGGGTGTCAGACACCTTGCCGTTCAGCGATCAGTCCGCCGTCGACTTCAGCAGCGACATGCCCAGTTGAACGCGGCGTTGCAGCCACAGGCTCGGACGGTAACGGGTGTCGCCCGTGACGCGCTGCATGCTCTTCAGGATTTCCAGGATGCGGTCGGCGCCCAGCTTGTCGCCCAGGGCCAGCGGGCCCGCGGGATAGCCCAGGCCCAGCGTCACGGCCAGGTCGATGTCTTCCGGCGTGGCGATCTTCTGCTGCGCGATGTCGCAGGCGATGTTCACGATGTGCGCCACGATGCGCTGCGCGATGAAGCCAGGCGAATCCTCGATCACCGTGACGGGCACGCCATCGGCGGCCAGCAGTGCATGGGCGGCGTCGCGCCACTTGTCCTCGGTGGCGGGCGAGACCATGATCGTGCGGCGCTTCGCGCCGTCGAACGCATACAGCGTATCCAGGCCGACCGTGCGGCCCGCGTTCAGGCCTTGCGCCGAGACGCTGGTGGACACGTCTTCGCCGAACGGCGTGACCAGGATCAGCGCATCGGCGTCGGGCGTGGAGCCTGTGACCAGCGTGCCGCCCAGCTTTTCAACCAGTGCGGACGCGCGGGCGTAGCCTTCGCCGTGCTTTGGGCTGACCCAGACTTTCAGGCCTTCGGGCAGCGCGGGCGCTGCCGCTTCGGCCGGCACCTGCTTCTGGCCGTCGGCATAGACGTAGAAGCCTTCACCCGCCTTGCGGCCGATCAGCCCGCCCGCCAGGCGCACGGTGGTGATCGGCGACGGGCGGAAGCGCGGCTCGTCGAAGAATTGGCGGTAGATGGATTCCATCACCGGATGCGAGACGTCGAGCGCGGTCAGGTCCAGCAGTTCGAACGGTCCCATGCGAAAGCCGGCCTGCTCGCGCATCACGGCATCGACCTGGGCGAAGGTGGCCACGGCCTCCTGCGCCACGCGCAGGCCTTCGGTATTCATGCCGCGGCCGGCGTGGTTGACGATAAAGCCGGGCATGTCCTTGGCGCGCACGGGCGTGTGGCCCATGCGGCGGGCCAGCTCGGCCAGGGCGTCGCCCACTTCCGGCGCGCTGCGCAGGCCGTCGATGACTTCAACCACCTTCATCAGCGCAACCGGATTGAAGAAGTGATAGCCGGCCACGCGTTGGGGCCGCTTGCAGGCGGCCGCGATGGCGGTGATGGACAGGGACGAGGTGTTGGACGCCAGGATGCAGTCGTCGGCAACCACGCCTTCCAGCGCCGCGAAAAGGTCCCGCTTGACGTCCAGCCTCTCGACGATGGCCTCGACCACGAGCTGGCAGTTCGCCATGTCGGTCAGGGCGGTGGCCGATTCGACGCGTTCAAGGGCAGCTTGCGCGTCGGCCGCCGTCAGCTTGCCCTTCTGGGCCAGCTTCTCCCAAGTCTGGCGCAAGGATTCGCGCGCGGCCGCGATGGCGTCGGTGCTGGTGTCGTACAGACGCACGCGCAGGCCGGCCTGCGCCGCGATCTGCGCGATGCCGCGCCCCATGGCCCCGGCGCCCACGACGCCGATGGTTTGAATCTCCGTCATCAACTATCTCCTGCCTGTATTGGAATGAATCGTGCGCCTGGCGCGGCGCGGCATGCGCAGAAGGCGGCCAGGCCGCCTCGCGCGCGCGTCAGGACCGGCTCTGGGCCAGCGCCTGGATTTCTTCGGCCGACAGCCCCAGCTTTTCGGACAGGACCTGTTCGGTGTGCTCGCCCAGCATGGGCGGCGCGCGGCGGTACTCGACCGGACTGCCGGAAAACTTCAGCGGGCTGGCGGCCACGGGCACGGTGCCGGCAGCCGGATGGGGCAGCTCGCGCTTCATGTTGCGGGCCAGGACGTGGGGGTCTTCGTAGACCTGGTCCAGCGTGTTGATGGGACCGGCCGGCACGCCCACGCCTTCCAGCGCGGCAAGCCAGTGGTCGCGCTCGCCGGTGGCCATGCGTTCGGCCAGCAGCGGCACCAGTTCCTCGCGGTTCTTCACGCGCTGCGGATTGGTGGCAAAACGCGGGTCAGCGGACAGCTCGGGCAGGCCGATGGCGCCGCAGTAGTTGCGGAACTGACTGTCGTTGCCCACCGCCACGATGAGGTGACCGTCGCTGGCCGCGAACACCTGGTAGGGAACCAGGTTCTGGTGCGCGTTGCCGGCGCGGCGAGGGGCCACGCCGGAGGTCATGAAGTTCAGGTTCTGATTGGCCATCATGGCGACCTGGCAATCCAGCAGCGCCATGTCGATGTGCTGGCCCAGGCCGCTGCGCGCGCGCTCGTGCAGCGCGGCCAGGATGCCCACGGTGGAATACATGCCGGTCATCAGGTCGGCCACGGCCACGCCGGCCTTTTGCGGACCGCCGCCGGGCAGGTCGTCGCGCTCGCCCGTGATGCTCATCAGGCCGCCCATGCCCTGGATCATGAAGTCATAGCCGGGACGGCTGGCGTACGGGCCGGTCTGGCCGAAACCCGTGATCGAGCAGTAGATCAAGCGCGGGTTCAGTTCCTTCAGGCTCTCGTAGTCCAGGCCGTACTTGGAAAGCCCGCCGACCTTAAAGTTTTCCACCAGGATGTCGCTTTGCAGCGCCAGCTCGCGCACCAGCTCCGCGCCGCGCGGCGACGCGATGTCCAGCGCCACCGACATCTTGTTGCGGTTGGCCGACAGGTAGTACGCGGCTTCGGTGGTGTCGTGGCCCGCTTCGTCCTTCAGGTACGGAGGGCCCCAGGCGCGCGTGTCGTCGCCCGAGCCGGGCCGTTCGATCTTGATCACCTCGGCGCCGAGGTCGGCCAGGTTCTGGGTGCACCAGGGACCCGCCAGCACGCGGGTCAGATCCAGCACGCGTATGCCGGTGAGGGGAGCGGGACGTTGCGACATCGGTAATCTTTTCGCTAGAAAGGGAAATGAGAACTTCCGGCCCCGCGAGCAAGCGCCGGGCGGACTGGGATTCCGTCATGCCAGAAGGCGGCCCGCCGGGGCCGCCTTCCGATCAACATTCGTCAGACTGGATATTAGCCTCTCGAACGCGTTGGCCGGACCTCTGGCGGCGGAAAGATCAGGAATGCGCCTTGATGGTCTCGCGCGCGATCACCAGTTGCTGGATCTGCGAGGTGCCTTCAAAGATGCGGAACAGGCGCACGTCGCGGTAGAAGCGCTCCACCGCGTACTCGGACATGTAGCCCGCGCCGCCGTGGATCTGCACCGCGCGGTCGGCGACGCGGCCCACCATTTCGGTGGAGAAGAGCTTGCAGCAGGCGGCCTGCATGGTGGTGTTTTCGCCGCGGTCGCGCATGCGGGCAGCGTCCAACACCATGCAGCGGGCCGCGTAGAGCTCGGCCTGGCTGTCGGCGATCATCGCCTGGATGAGCTGGAATTCGGCGATGGGTTGGCCGAACTGCTTGCGCTCGGTGGCGTACTTCACGGCGTCGCGCAGCAGGCGGTCAGCGATGCCGACGCACAGCGCGGAAATATGCAGGCGGCCCTTGTCCAGCACGCGCATGGAGGTCCGGAAGCCGTTGCCCTCTTCCCCGCCCAGCAGCGCGCTGGCAGGCACGCGGCAGTTGTCGAACACGACGTCGCTGGTCAGCGCGCCGGCCTGGCCCATCTTCTTGTCCGGCTTGCCGATGATGAGGCCCGGCGTGCCGGCTTCGACCAGGAAGCACGAGATCGAATTGGCGCGGCGCTCAGGCGCGGTGCGCGCCATCACGGAGAACAGGCCGGCGATGGGCGCGTTGGTGATGTAGCGCTTGGTGCCGTTCAGCACATAGAAGTCGCCATCACGCTCGGCGGACAGGCGCAGCGCCATGGCGTCGGAACCGGCATCAGGCTCGGTCAGCGCGAAGGACCCGATGAGCTCGCCGCTGGCCAGCCTGGGCAGGTAGTTGGCGCGCTGTTCGTCGGTGCCGGCCAGGACGATGGCCTGCGAGCCGATGCCGATATTGGTGCCGGCCAGCGAGCGGAAGGCGGGCGAGGTCTGGCCCAGTTCAAAAACCACGCGGACCTCTTCTTCCATCGTCAGGCCCAAGCCGCCGAAGTCCGGCGAGATGGACAGGCCGAACAGGCCCAGGTCACGCATTTCGTTGACGATGTCCGGCGGCACTTCGCCGCTGGCGGCCAGTTCGTCCTCGGCGGGAATCAGGCGTTCGTGGACGAAGCGGCGGACGGCGTCGATCAGGAGGTTCAGGGTTTCGGTGTCGAGGGCCATGATGGAAGTCTCTTTGAGCGGATACAGGTCGGGGAATGGGTGTGGCGGCGGGCTCAGGCGCGCATGCCGCCCACCAGCAGATCGAAATAGCCGTCGGCGATGGACTCGGCGCTGTCGCCCTGGCCTGGCTTGTACCAGCGCACCATCCAGTTCAGCATCGACAGCACGGCGCGGCCGGTGGCGGCCACATCCAGCGGACGGAACGCGCCGTCGGCAACGCCCTGCGCGATGACCTCGCGCAACTGCTTTTCGTAGTTGTCGCGCAGGCGGGCCGCATCGTCGCGCTCGGAAAGCGCCATGCCGGAATAGCCGATCAGCATCGTCACGAACTGGGCGTGGTGCTGCTCGAAATACCGGGCATGCCCCACCATGAAGGCGCGCAGGCGGGCCGCCCCGCCCTCGGCGCCGGCCACATCGCGGCCGACGGTGTGCGTCAGGCCCTCCAGCACCTCGAGGATGATGGCGTCGTAGATGTCCTGCTTGGTGGGGTAATAGTGATAGATGGCCGCCTTGGACACACCGATGGCGCCGGCCAGGTCGGAAATCGAGCTGCCGTCGTAACCGCTGCGCGCGAACAGCTTGGCGGCTTCTTCCAGAATGCGTTCGCGCGGGGCGGCCAGAGTGGGCGGCCGGCCCGCGCGGGCACGTTTCTGAACGGGTTGGGGGGTGATGCCCATGGACGCCTTTGGCAGGGGCCGCGCGGGGGCCGACGGGTTCTGGCGAACCGCAATTGACAGCCCTTCCGCGCATGCCGTTAAATAAAGATTAATTAATTACCGGACGGTCGGTAGGTAATTAATATACTCCAAAAACCTAGGACGAGACGACGCCCCATGCCCCATCCCCTCGTGACTGATTTGTATGGCCAGATGTCCCTGCCGGTCATCAGCGCCCCGATGTTCATCGTCTCCAATCCCAAGCTGGTCATCGCCCAGTGCACGAGCGGCATCGTGGGGTCATTTCCCGCGCTGAATGCGCGCCCGCAGACGCTCCTGACCGACTGGCTCGATGAAGTGCAGGCCGGCCTGGCGTCATACCGCGAGGCCAATCCCGGCGCCCGCGTCGCGCCGTTCGCCGTCAACCAGATCATCCACCAGTCCAACGACCGCCTGGAGCAGGACCTGGCCGTGTGCGCCAGCCACCGGGTGCCGCTCATCATCACCAGCCTGCGCGCCCCCGGCGACCTGGTGAAGGGCGTGCACGACTGGGGCGGCAAGGTCTTCCATGACGTCACCACGATCCGCCACGCCGAAAAGGCGCTGGAAGCCGGCGTCGATGGCCTGATTCTGGTGTGCGCGGGCGCGGGCGGCCATGCCGGCACGCTCAGCCCCTTCGCGCTGATTTCCGAGGTGCGCCGCTTCTACGACGGCCCCCTGATCCTGTCGGGCGCCATCACCTCGGGCGCGCACATCCTGGCCGCGCAAGCCATGGGCGCGGACTTCGCCTACATGGGCACGCGCTTCATCGCCAGCGAGGAAGCCAACGCCAGCGACGGCTACAAGTCCGCGATCGTCGAGGCCAGCGCGTCGGACATCCTGTACACGCCCTTCTTCACCGGCATTCCGGGCAACTATCTGAAAGCCAGCATCGCCGCCGCGGGCCTGGATCCGGCCAACCTGCCCGCGCCGGACACCGGCGCGTCCAATTTCGGGACCACCCGAGTCAAGCCCTGGAAGGACATCTGGGGCGCCGGCCAGGGCGTGGGCGGCATCGCTAGCGTCGAACCCACCAGCAAGATCGTCGACACGCTGCGGCATGAATACGCCGAGGCAAAGGCCCGCCTGGCCGCGGGACCGCACGCATGAGCGCCGGCCTGAAGGTGGCGCGGGATGGCGCCGTCCTCACGCTGACGATCGACCGCCAGGATCGCCGCAATGCGCTCGACACCGCCACCTATGCCGCGCTGACCGAGCAGATTTCGCTGGCCAGCGCGGACGTGGCGGTGTCGGCCGTCATCCTGACGGGCGCGGGCGAACACTTCACGGCGGGCAACGACCTGCGCGACTTTCAGGCCGAACGCGGAGCGGGCGACAGCGCCGGGCTGACGTTCCTGCGCGCGCTGACCACGGCCGACGTGCCGGTCATCGCCGCGGTCGAGGGCTACGCCATCGGCATCGGCGTGACGCTGCTGCAGCATTGCGATTTTGTCCACATCGGGGAAGGCGCGACCTTGCGCATGCCGTTTGTCGCCCTGGGGCTGTGTCCGGAAGGCGCGTCCAGCCTGCTGATGCCGCGCCTGGTGGGACGGCGGGCAGCGCAATGGCTGATGCAGGGCAAGGCGTTTTCCGCCCAGGAGGCGGAGGACGCCGGCCTGGCTACGTCGGTCACGCCCAAGGGGCAGGCGATCGCCGCAGCACAGGCCACCGCCGCCGACCTGGCGCGCCAGCCGCCGGCCGCCCTGCGCCTGACCAAGGCCATGATGAAGCGGGCGGACCGCCAGGCCATCCAGGAGACGCTGGACTACGAAGCCCAGCAGTTCCGCGCCCGCCTGCAGACCGAAGAGGCGCAGGCGGCATTCGCCAAGTTCTTCAAGAAATAACGCGTCAGAACGGCGAGTCGGGCCGGAAGTTCGGCGCCCGGCGTTCGCGCAGGGAATTGATGCCCTCGCGCACGTCCGGGCCGCCAAAGCCCATGAATTCCAGCGCCAGCGACGTGTCGAAGGTCGGTCCGGCCATGCGCAGCCAATTGTTCAGCGAATACTTGGTCCAGCGGATCGCCGTCTGCGATCCGGCCGCCAGCTTGTTGGCCACCTCGAACGCCTTGGCGATCAGCTCGGCCTCGTCCACGCACAGCGACACCAGGCCGATGCGTTCGGCTTCCTCGCCCGACACCGTCTCGCACAGCATCAGGTAGTACTTCGCCTTGGCCATGCCGCACAGCAGCGGCCAGACGATGGCGGCATGGTCGCCCGCCGTGACGCCCAGCCGGGTGTGGCCGTCGATGATCCGCGCGTCGCGCGCCGCGATCGAGATGTCGGCCAGCAGGCCGGCCACCAGCCCCGCCCCCACCGCCGCGCCGTGCATGGCCGACACGATCGGCTTGCTGCAATTGATGATGTTGTAGACCAGGTCGCGCGCCTCGCGCCAGACGCGGGTGCGCACGTCGAAGTCGTCCGCCATCTGCTGCACCAGATCCAGATCGCCGCCGCCGGAGAAGCCCTTGCCCTCGCCGCGGATCACCACGACCCGCGTGTCCGGATCGGTATCGATGTCGCGCCAGATGTCGGCCAGTTCCCGGTGCATCCGGTCGTCGGCCGTGGACAGCTTGCCCGGCACGCCGCCCTTGGCGCCCATGATCAGTTCCAGCACGCCGCCCGGGTGGCGGCGCAGCTTCAGGGATTCGTAGGCCGAATAGTGTTCCAGCGTGATGTCGGTCATTGTCTGCTCCGGGTCTCGTCTTTGGTTGTTCGCGCCCCGCCCCAAGGCGGCCGCGTTTTTGCGCACTATAGTGGATACGGCCGACCCGCCATGACGATTTCCCCCCGGAGCCTCACCCCATGAACACCCCCGCCGTTCCCATTGACCGCGCCGCGCTGCCCGCCCTGTTCGCGCCTCGCGCAGACGACTCGCACAAAGGCAGCTTCGGCACCGTGGGCGTGGTGGGCGGCGGTCCCGGCATGACGGGCGCGGCCCTGCTCGCCGCCCGCGCCGCCCTGAAGACCGGCGCCGGCAAGGTGCTGGTGGGTTTCGTGCAGGAAACGCTGCCCCTGCCCTGCGACCCGTTGCAGCCCGAACTGATGCTGCGCGACTTCCGCTCGCTGCTGGAAGAGGACTGGGGCGTGACCGCCTGGGTCGCCGGCTGCGGGATCGGCACTGGCGCGCTTCCCGCCAACGCCCTGTCCGAATTGTTCGTCCTGCGGCGGCACGCGCCGCTGGTCCTGGACGCCGACGGCCTGAACCTGCTCGCCCGCGGCGAAATCCGTCCCACTTGGGGCGCGGGCCCCGTCGTGCTGACCCCGCACCCGGCGGAAGCCGCCCGCCTGCTGGGTGTCGGCACGGACGCCATCCAGCGCGACCGCCCCGCCGCCGCCCGGCAACTGGCGCAGCGCTTTCAGGCGTGGGTGGTGCTTAAGGGCGCCGGCACGGTGGTGTGCGCCCCGGACGGCGGCCTGCACATCAACACCACCGGCAATCCGGGCCTGGCGACTGCCGGAACCGGGGACGTATTGGCCGGCATGCTGGGGGGCCTGATCGCCCAGAAGCTACCGCTGGACCAAGCGGTGCTCGGCGCTATCTGGCTGCACGGCGCCGCCGCCGATGCCCTCGTCGCCCAGGGGGTCGGCCCCATCGGCCTGACGGCCGGCGAGCTTGCCGACGCCGCCCGCGCCCTGCGCAACCAGGGCTAAGTCCATGTCCCGCAAACATTTTTACAACATACTAGGGTTTTCCCTAAAAAGAGCATTGCTATTGTCCTAGGGTTATCCCTATAATGGTTTACCCCATGACGAAACGGACTGGAGCCAAACCATGAGCGAACTGACCCTGAACAACACTGCCCGCCTGACCGACGCGCTGGAGCGTGACCTGCTCCGCGGCGCTCTCGAAAACCAACCGAATTCTCACCCGCTGACCAGCCTGAAGAAGGCTGGTCAATCCGTAGCAGCCGCTGTTGCCGCCGTCTTTGCCTTCATCGACGAAGTGAACGAATCGATGAACAAGGCTCGCGCCGCCAGCTCGCGCTTCTCCGGATCGCAGTGGTAATAACAGCCGCGCCAGGCTGAATCGCGACCGATCTCCCGCGAATCAGCC